>DATESP010000250.1:0-2422 GCA_035270645.1 Mobilitalea sp.
ATAGTCCCCATTAGTAAATGGAAGTTCACCCTCAAAAAGGAAAGGTAGCATACCCCAGTTAATCAAATTAGAGCGGTAACGCTTAGTGGCATATTCCTTAGCTATATTAGCCAAGCCACCGAGTACCTTCTGGCAGCTCGCAGCCTGTTCTCTTGCTGAACCATCACCTGGTTTTACAGCATAGATGGTACTGCCAATCTGTGTTTCTGTGATATCTATATTAAATCTAGATGCGATACTATTATATACCTCTTTTAATTCACTATTAGCAGTAATTATATCCTCTCCTGCTAATCTGGCTTTCTCTGCCATATGAACTGCCTTTGCACGGCCGACATAGGCTGGATCCTTTCGAGATAATGTGTATTCTGCCAGTCCAAGTGGATTGGAACGGTAGGAGGAAGTCTCACCGGAGGGAATTAATTCATCCGTAGTGGTAACAGGATCATGAATCTCTGCAACTACCTTTAAAATCATATTCTCTGACAATGCTGACATAGCTGGCCAATCGACAATTCCTGGACCAAACTTAACTTCAACACTATTATCTGCCTTACCGATACCATTATAAACACGGTTATCATAAATTGAGCTGTCAAAATAATACTTAGGTTTAGTGAAATTAATATCTATATCTTCAGCAGAGGTTAGATAACCTTTATTTGCAGCAGTTGCAGCTATGGATCTAGCATCCATTAAAGCTACCGAAGCAATCTGTCCGTTCGTACTCTTGGAACCTTCTCTATTCGGAAAATTTCTTGTCGTATGTCTTATACTAAAGCCGTTATTAGCTGGCACATCTCCTGCACCGAAGCAGGGTCCGCAGAAGGCAGTACGTATCGTAGCACCAGTGGCCATCAGTTTAGCAACTGAGCCATTCTTAACAAGCTCCATAAATACTGGCTGACTTGCGGGATAAACACTTAATGAAAACTCGTCAGCACCTATGTATTTACCGTTAAGAATATCTGTAGCATCACAGATGTTCTCAAAGCCACCGCCGGCACAACCAGCAATTGTCCCCTGCTCTACATAGAGTCTGCCATTTCTGACTTTATCCTTTAATGAGTACTTGACTTTACTGTTATCCATGCTTACTAAGGCATTCTTCTCTACCTCATCCAAGATATCATATAGATTAGCATTCAACTCATCTATAGTATATACATTACTTGGGTGAAAAGGCATAGCTATCATTGGCTTGATCTGGGATAAGTCCACATAGATCATACCATCATAATATGTAATTGATTGAGGTTTGAGTTCCTTATAATCATTAGGTCTCCTATGAATCTCATAGAATTCCTTAACCTTTGAATCAGTCTCCCAAATAGAGGATAAGCAGGTAGTCTCAGTGGTCATGACATCAATGCCTATTCTGTAATCAACACTCAGATTCTTTATTCCGTCACCGACAAATTCCATTACTTTGTTATTCACATACCCATTCGCAAACACTGCTCCAATAATAGCAAGAGCGACATCCTGTGGGCCTACACCTTTTCTTGGAGCTCCAGTCAGATATACTGCCACAACCTCAGGAGTATTAATATCATAGGTCCTACTTAATAACTGTTTTACTATTTCAGGTCCACCCTCACCCATTGCCATGGTCCCTAATGCACCATAGCGGGTATGACTGTCGGAGCCTAGTAACATAGAGCCTCCAGCTGCTAACATCTCACGGGCATATTGATGGATGACTGCCTGATGAGGAGGTACATATACTCCACCATATCTCTTTGCACAAGATAATCCAAACATATGGTCATCTTCGTTAATCGTACCACCCACTGCGCATAAGCTATTATGGCAATTGGTCAGAACATAGGGAATCGGAAAACTCTCTAATCCGCTTGCTCTTGCAGTCTGTATAATACCGACAAATGTAATGTCATGTGAAGTTAATTTATCAAATTTAATCTTAAGCTTACTCATATTATCAGAGGTGTTATGGCTTTTTAATATGTCATAAGCCATGGTTCCCCTCTTAGCAACTTCCTTACTAGACTCTTTTATTCCAGTCTTAGCTTGTATCTCGAATGCTACGTTTGGGTTATCCTCCAAAATTTCGGTGCCCTTAAGAAGGTATACACCCTTGTCATACAACTTAATCATTAATAATCTCCTTATTCTGCAATAAATCCATCTTTATAGTATACATCATGTACTTCGTCACATTGAATTAGCGTTGAGGGAATAAAACCATTAGAGGCTTTCACTTTGAGTTTTACAAGGTCATCATCTTTTTGTATAAATTCAATTTTAATGTTACCACCAAATCTATCATTAAAGTAGCCCGAATCAACAAACATTTCTTCATCATAATCTTTAAACTTAAAGCGAATCTCTAGATTTGCTTCCTTGCCTAACAGATCAACCTCATCACGCTTTTGAAATATATCATCACCAGGTTCAAAAT
>DATESP010000251.1:0-31571 GCA_035270645.1 Mobilitalea sp.
CATCTCTTGATGCATGCAATCAGTGCTAATGTATCTGGTCAGATTGGTTCTGTTGTAGCTGGCGGTGTTATCATTAAAATTGTAACTGATATTTTGCAGAATGTACCTAAGTAAGAAAGAGGAGGTTTAATATGAATCAACAGGATTTTGATTATTCCCTTGAAATAATGGGGAAAGGAATGCTTAGTATCTTTGTTGTAATCCTAATACTTACATTCATAGTAATGTTTCTAGGAAAGATACCTGCTATACAGTCGTTTTTCGCAAGTAAGTTCGGACGAAAGAATAAAGGCATCAAATAAAAGCAATAATAACATGTCTTAACATGATTAAATTGCAATTCTATAATCATATAAATTATAAATAGAGAAGCTATCGCATTAATTATCGATAGCTTCTCTCTAATTGACTGGACATAAGCCACACATTCTTGTGACTATTGTCATTTGCGCTTACCTAAATGCTATTATCCTCTATTCTATCATAATAAATAACCTACCTTTCATACTAACCCACAAAAAAATCCCAAGACTAATAAGTCTTGGGCTCATAATTTGCAATATTATCTACACTCTCTATGAAATCGCCACTATACTTATTCGTTTATACCTAAATCTATTAAATTTGGACGCACCTATCCCCTGTGCGTCAAAATTTGCTATCATTATAGATTCAAGTTTAATCCATCTAAGTGTATTGTTCATGGTATTTCCTCTCAATTCATAGAATTCTATTACATATTATGATAAAAAGGCAGTCCCGTCAAGTATGTTTTACATCATAACACTAAATATAGAAAATAATTTAAGTAAAGGCTTCCATATATGAGGATGGTGTTCCAGAATGAAATCCTGTATCTGAACATTAGTGAGAGAGTCCGTAATCTTTAATATGTTTTCCCCATATGTCCCAGCTCCAATCGCAGTATGACCCGAAGCATACCCGCCAACTGCAATATTCTTGGCAACAGCTAAGCCTCCGAGACTGTACAGTCCAAAGGCAGCTCCGCCAACCGCTAGTATTCCGATTGCCAGTCCTCCGAAAGCAAAGCCACCGATTGCTACTCCTCCTAATCCAGCCAATAATCCCAGGGCTACTCCTCCAAAGCTAATTCCTCCGAAAGCAACACCACCAATGCTAATGGCGCCAATCGAAACATTTCCAATCGCTATGATTCCCTTGGCGACACGCAAGCCATATCCCATATTGATATGCACTAGCGGAATTCCAAAAACTTTCAGCTTGCTCTTGTATTCATATTGGTTCACATAATAATTAACTTGATTAATTGGCTGAAATGGAATGGTCTGAGCTTCAGCATAAGGAACCTCTCTCCTAACCTCCATCTCATCCCTGACGAGATTATCTACCGAGGTTTCAAATCTATCAGCTATTATAATGAGTTTGTTCAGTTCAGGCATGGAATGACCCGCTTCCCATTTACTTACAGACTGGCGTGATACATTCAACATATCTGCTAGTTGCTCCTGAGAATATCCTTTCTCACGGCGTAATTGAATTAATTTGTCACAGAATTTCATATTGCCACCTCCAGTAATAAGAATAGCAAAAAATGTATACAAACACAATACACTGACTCCTTGCAATTTGTCAACTAACAGTTGCATATGGTTGTTTCTGTGAAATCAGTATATGAAAAGCAGCATTTGCGTTCATAAGAATCTCTCCTCATCATCGGATAAGAATATTTAACAGAAAATAAATTTCATTACTGTAATTGTTCTACACTTACACCGGTAAACTATTCTCCAGGCATAACGCTCCATACCCCAGCGTCCTATTCGGATATATATTCTCAATTCGAAGTTGTCTTGCTCCACTAATTAAATATGCCTTTAACTTTTCTCCGTACAGATATGGATCATTTTCTTGAACAATTCCCCACTCCATCAGCAGTGCGGCACTTCCGGTTACAAATGGAGTAGCCATAGAGGTGCCTGAGCGAACTGCATAGCCTCCTCCCGGAGCACAGGAATTTATGTTGACTCCTGGAGCAACCAGATCCGGCTTTACCTGATTATCCCTGGTAAACCCTCTTCCTGAGAAGGGTGCGAAGCTATTCGTGTGCGCATTATATGCACCTACCGTGATAGCGCGATATGCAGTGGAGGGTATTGTGAGCGTGGTATATTCAGAGGACAGTAAAAATCTAGTAGCCGGAGACTTACTTCCGCCTGCAGGAAGCCACATGTCAAAATCGCCTACAACTATCTTCCTAGGTACCAGCTCGAATCTCCAGATACCAGAGTTGATATACGTTCCCACTGGGATAAACTCGATATATATCTCCTGCTGTGGATTATATGGTGTAGGATCTCCGTAATATAGAAGGATCTCTGTCTGTCCGGTGCGAAACTGCTGTGTTCCGAGTATGGTCGGTATCGGTCCCACACGCATTCCGTTGGGAGCTATGATGGTTATATCAAAATTATCGTAGTAGTTCTTCCATATCTGGAGATTTAGAGAGAATTCAAAATCGCTGACTGCAAGATCCACAACTGCAACATTCCCCATAAGCAGGGATCCCTGAGCATGATTTCCTGTCGCGCCCTCATTTCCTGTACCGATAACAATACTAGTACGCCCCAAGTTTGCAGCATCATTGACATAGCTTTCTAAAAGGGATCTGCCAGTATGGGAACCATAGTTATTACCAAAGCTTACATTGATTGCAATCGGTCTTCCCATCTCAATAGATTGCCTTATCACATACTCCAGGCCTTCCATCAACTGAGTCGTTCTGGGAAAAGAATCCCCTACAGAAGCTCCCAGCTTTACAATCAAAAGCTCACTTCTCGATGCGACACCTCGATATAGTCCGTTACTTGCTCTTCCATTCCCGGCCGCAATACCAGCTACATGTGTTGGATGTTTGAAAAATACATTTTTTAAGCAAAAAAATTAAATATTCCAGTGAATATGTATTTCTTGATTACCATACATATCATTTTCGTCAACCTCAATATAGTCAATAAAATATGCTATAATCTCACCTGTTAATTCCTCGAAGCTTGCATGTTTCTTAACCAAAGTTAAAGCATCTCGTTTTTCGGTACGAATACTTTTTAAACTCTCAATTTCATTTTTTACCTTCATATATTTGTCTTCTTGCTCACTTGTTGTGCTATTAAATGTTTCTTTCAGGGTGGTATATTCGCTCTCGGTGATAATCTTTTTTACTTTATCCATATATAATGAGGCTAGAGCATCCTTATTATCATTAATTATACGATTTATACTATTAAGTTCTTTTGTTTTTGCCTCAAATGTATCATTATTATCCAATATGCTGCCTAATCTTTTAACAATAAATTTTTCGTTGTCTTGGTTCAGAACCTCAATGATTAATTTTCGTATTTCACTCGCAACCGTATCTATTAATTGATTAAGCCGTATTGCATGTGGCGTACAATTCTTGTTTCTAGTTTTATTAGCTAACTGACATCTCAAATATCGACTTCCCTGAGAACTACCTCCACCAGTTTTAATCAATGACGAGCCACAATCCGGACATTTTACTTTCCCAGCTAAGCAGTGAGCCTTATGGTTTGTATTTCCCTTTATATCACAGCTTACTGTACGTTTAGATTCCAGCATTTTCTTAACTTGATAAAATGTATTCATATCAATGATGGCTTCATGGTTATTTTCCAGGACAACCCATTCGTTCTCAGGAGCTTTAACAACCTTTTTACTTTTATAACTTAATTTTTTCTCTTTACCCTGTGTTAGAACACCGATATATGTATTGTTAGTTAGGATATTTCTAACTGTTGTTAACCCCCATACCCCTAACTTGGATGTAGCAGAATTGGAATTAGGATTTTTATAGTTATACCCCTTACTTTGTTTATACTCTGTTGGAGTTGGAATTTGAGACTCCGTCAGTATGTAGCAAATTCTCTTTATACTATATCCTTCAATATACAAGTCAAAAATCTCTCTTACAATTTTGGCTGTATCTTCATCAACAATTATTTTATGTCGATTATTTGGGTCTTTCTTATAGCCATAGGGGGCAAAAGCACCAAGAAATTGGCCATCTTCCATTTTTTTTTTGAATACAGACTTGATATTTTCAGATAAATCCTCTAAATACCATTCGTTAACTAACCCATTAATCTGTCTAGATTTTTTATTTCCCTTAATATTAGTGTCAACATTATCGACAACTCCAATAAATCTGATTCCCCATTCAACAAATGAACCATGAATATATTTTTCGACCATTTCCATCTCTCTGGTAAACCTACTTTGAGATTTACATATAATTATGCCAAATTCGCCCTTCTCAGCATCCTTAAGCATCCTATTCCACTCGGGTCTATCTTTATCGGCTCCTGAATAGTCATCATCACTGTAAATCCTGTAAATCTGCATGTCGTGTTTTGAAGCATAATCTATTAGGAGTAATTTTTGATTCTGTATGCTTTCACTATCATCTCCCTTATTTAATTTATCTACATCCTCACGTGATAATCTGCAATATATTGCCGCCTTTTTCATTTATTCGTCCCCTCTTTCATCCCTCCTTTTTACTCATCATTTGATTTTTCTCAATCATTCTTATAATTATCCGAATAATTTCCTGTTCTCTTTTTTCTTTGTTTTGTTCCTTATAACAGTTATGTATTACTAATTTCCCCATATAAGCTTAGCTCCATATATGTTTAATATATTATACTGGTCTATAATGTCGCTTATAACTTATTTCAAAACAAACTTCCTTCCTACAGCGCTTTGCTTGAAAAAATAATCCCACCAAAGTAGTTTTGTGTATTTACACTATCTACTTTAGAGGGATTATATCAAGATCCTAACTTGGTCTTGTTATTTGACATTTCTAATTAATGATGTGAATTGTTGAGTATATAGCTGGCGAAGTGTCTATACTAAAGAGAAAGTAGAGCTTCTTCTCCTACTTCTAAGGCAATCTCAATTCGTTTTTGTCTATATATAACATTTGTTTGTAACTTATTTTTAGCCTTTATAACACATTTAGTTAGGCTGCAATCATGCCATTCCAAGGATATTTCTGCACCACCGCGAACACATAAACCCTGTATACTTCCATCACTCCATACTCTTGGTAGCGCAGGTAGTAAAACAATTCTCTGATTGGTGCTTTGTACCAGCATCTCAGCAATAGCAGCTGTACCTCCAAAGTTACCATCAATCTGGAAAGGAGGGTGATTGTCAAACATATTAGGAAGTGTAGATTTTGAAATTAGCTGTTCTAAATTATGATAAGCTTCATCTGCATCCCATAGTTTCGCGTAAAGATTCATAATCCAAGCACGACTCCAACCAGTATGCCCTCCGCCATGTGACAGTCTCTGCTCAATGGTTCGCCTAGCTGCATTTGCCAATTCTGGAGTATCATCCATTGTTATCTGAGATGATGGATGAAGGCCGTATAGGTGGGATATATGTCTATGTCCAGGCTCGATTTCATCATAATCTTCTGCCCATTCCATAATATTACCTCGTACTCCAATACGAGTCGGTACTAGTTTTTCTAATGCCTCTTTTATTTGCACATTTAGATCATCCTGAATCCCTAAGATTTCTGCTGCTTTAAGGCATTGATTAAATAAATCCCTGAGTATTTGGTTATCCATGGTAGCCCCTACGGTGATCGCACCCTGGACACCACTAGGAAGAATATAAGTGTTCTCCGGAGATACTGAAGGGCATGTCTTTAGATATCCTTTATCCTCAATTAAGAAATCTAGGAAAAAGAGGGCTGCTTCTCTCATGATTGGAAATACCTCTTTTAAAAACTCCTTATCCTGAGTGTATTCATAATGAATCCATTGATGGGTACATAGCCATGCCGCACCCATTACCCAGTAAGATGCCGGAATCCAATGATCCTGAACTGCCGTATCTCCCCACATATCTGTATTATGATGTGCTACAAAACCACGGCAATTATACATGGTTTTTGCTGTTTTTTGACCATTTGGAACCATTCTTCTAATTAAATCGAATAGAGGCTTATGGCACTCTGATAGATTGCATATTTCTGCTGGCCAATAATTCATCTGTGTGTTTATGTTAATCGTATATTTTGAATCCCAAGCCGGACTCATATCTTTGTTCCATATACCCTGTAAATTGGCAGGAAGAGTTCCCTCCCTACTACATGCAATAAGTAGATAGCGTCCGAAATCAAAGTATAGCTTTGCCATACCTTTATCTACCGATCCACTTTTTGCTTTTTCTAAGCGTTCCGCTGTAGTAAGCTCCTCATAAGGTTCTATTCCATCTAGCTTAAATGTTACTCTGTCGTATAAATGCTTATAATCTTCTATATGACGAGCTTTCAGTTCTTCATAAGATTGATTTGTTGCATCTCTTAAAATCCTGCTTAATTGTTCCCTAAGATCATGAAAGCGGAAGGTAGTGCCTGCAGTAATAAATAAAGTAACGGCGTTAGCATTATTAACGATAAGATGCTCTCCAATAACTTCACAGGTTCCTCCCTCCACCACTGCCTTCAGCATCATGGCAAAATCAAGTCCTCCTTTGCCGAGATTACCGTTTAGAATTATGGTATCGGGTTGGGTTCCGATTACGCTGTCATAAAAACGTTCTCGTGTAAGTAGAGCAGAGAAGGAAATCTTTTCATTGCCTTCCGATGTAATTCGCATAACCATAACATCATCCGCTGCTGATAAAAATGTCTCTCTATGATAAATATTATCCCCTATCTTAACCTGCATGGAATGAATCGCATCATCGAGAGATAAGCATCGTATATAGTCCGTTTTACTTCCTTCCATGTCTTTGAAGCTTATTGTCAAGTCTCCAAGGGATTGATAAGGTCTCTGACTCTGTGGAATTCCCGATAAAGCATATTTCATAAGCTCCTCTGCTTCAGGAATCTGTCCATCTAAAATCAATTCTCTGATTTTAGGCAGATTCTTTAATGCATCCGGATTATTACGATCAATATGTCCTCCGTACCACACACTATCCTCATTCAATTGAATGTGCTCTGCTTCTACTGATCCAAATATCATAGCACCCATACGTCCATTGCCTATTGGGAGCGCTTCCTCCCAACAACCTGCTGGCTTGTCATACCATAGCTTACTCATTGATATCTTCCTTTCAGTCTTCCAGACATGATGACGTTCAGTGGCATCTCAAACGTGATTCATCCCTTGTCTTCAACCTTTATATAGTAGATTATATACTAGACATATTCTTTCATGTATTCTCCGTGAGCTAAAATCATCTCATCACACATTTTAATAATATCATCAATAGACAACTCTGCTGCTGTATGTGGCTCCAACATGGCAGCTTGATATATTTTGTCTTTGCTCATGGTATAGGCGGCTTCTATTGTTAACAGATGAACATTTATGTTTGTCATATTCATCGCTGCCAATTGCACCGGTAATCTTCCTACATGGCAGGGATGGATACCACTCGCATCAACCATGCAAGGAACCTCTACGCAGGCATCAGACGGTAGATTATCAATCAATCCAGTATTTAATACATTACCCCCAACCTTAATAGGCTTATTAGTGATTATAGCTTCCATAATATATGATGCATATTCATGAGACCTGTCGTGAGTTATCTTTCCATCCTGTAGGATATTGTTTTTCTCGTTTTCCCAACCTTCAATCTGGCTGATACATCTTCTTGGATATTCATCTAGGGGAATATTAAATTTTTCAATTAATTCCGGGTATTTTGATTTAATAAAATAAGGATTATATTCTGCATTATGCTCACTAGATTCTGTACAGTAATAGCCCAAATGTTTGATATATTCATAACGAACCATATCATTATGCTTCTCATTGCTATTCTTTAAAAGGGCACGTCTTCTAATCTCAGGGTATAGGTCACTTCCATCCTTGTCCTTTATTTCCAAGAGCCATGCCATATGATTAATACCTGCAATAAAATCACTACGTCCTTCCAGTTTGTCTTCCAAACCAAGACCATTTAGTAAATCCCTAGAGCAGGTCTGAACGCTGTGACATATACCAATGGTACGTATTTTTGTATACTTTTGCAAGTAACCAGTTAATATTGACATGGGATTCGTGTAGTTAATTAATAATGTATTTGGACAAACCTCTTCCATATCTCTGACGATATCTCTCATGGCGGAGATTGTCCTTAGCCCTCGCATTATACCTCCAATTCCCAAGGTATCAGCTATAGTCTGTCTCAAACCATATTTCTTAGGAATTTCAAAATCAATAATAGTGCATGGGTCATAGCCGCCAACCTGAATTGCATTGACCACAAAATCCGCATTTCTTAAAGCATCTTTTCTTTGATTCTCACCCAAATACGTTTTAATCTTAGCTTTGGAGGAATTAATATTTTTGTTGATTGCCTTGAGAATAATTTCAGACTCTTCCAATCGTTTAGCATCAATATCATAAAGAGCAATTTCTATCTCTTGTAAACAAGGCGTACACATGCAGTCACCCAGTACATTTCGTGCAAATACAGTACTCCCAGCGCCTAAAAAAGTTATTTTTACCATAACCAGTCCTCCTTGTCTTTGAAAACCTTATAGACTTATGTCTTGCTTGTCCTTCACTTATTCGACCTTATTCTACCCTATAACGTAGTACATTCCAGCTGAGCGGTGGTAATACAACTTCATCAGTAATTTCTATATCCTTGGGAACTACCCTCTCTGGGTTTTTATATGAATTCATAGCAAGGGGTTGTTCTTCATGGATCTGAATATGCTCGAATAATTCAACACTATCAAATTGTAATGTTTCCTCTAATACTACATTATCACGAAGACTTAGATTTGTTGCAAATATAGTAACTATACCACTCTCTTCATTATATACAGCTGCAGTCTGGATGTATGGCTGTTCACCATAACCATCTGTTTTCTTAGTCGGGCTTTGCAGTCCTGAGCGAAGAGCCACTCCTTCTGCATATTTTGCTACCTGCTGGAAGGGATAATAGGTAGTCTGTTTATATGCACCACCATCTGGATCCACTCCGACCACACTAGGTATTACTATTGACTGACAGGCAATTTTAACTCGGTCACACTTATTGATAAAAGTAATTAGAATACTACCAAATAAAACTGCATCAATTACATTCATACCCTCTACACGTTTCCCCTTCTCAGGAACCTTCCTTTCACTCCAATCCAGACCCTCTGCCTTTGCAGTCTGACTTGAAATAACACCCCATTCATCAAAGCAAATATTAATCGTCTTGTCCGAGTACCTTAATCCCTTTACATAGTCAGCAGCTGCACATACTGTATCGATAAATCGAGTCATATCATTAGCTATACACGGTAAGTCTTCGACAGTAAATTGTGCCGGAAACATTGTCCCCTTTATAGCTTCAGGGTCATAGCTATAGTAACGATGCAAGGATAAATAATCAACCTTATCATAACATTCTTCGAGAACAACTCTGTCCCATTCCGGATAAGAGGGATGTGATTTATCGTTAGCACAGCTGCCACATGCAACAAGTTCAATATCAGGATCAACAGTACGCATTTGTTTAGCAGCTTCGTATGCAACTCTACCATATTCCTTCGCTGTTTTTTCTCCCATCTGCCATGTGCCATCCATTTCATTACCTAAGCACCACATTTTAACATTATAGGGCTTTTCATGACCGTATTCTTTACGTAAATCACTATAATAGGTACCACCTTCCATATTGGTATACTCTATTTCATAGGATGCCTCTTCCGGTGTACCGGTTCCAAGATTGACAGCAAGAATAGGTTCACAACCTACTTTTTTTACCCAGTCAGTATACTCATCAATACCCATTTGATTGGTCTCAACTTTTTTCCATGCCTTATCAAAGCGTATAGGTCGCTTATCTTTTGGTCCAATTCCATCCAGCCAATTGTATGCCGAAACAAAGTTTCCTCCAGGATACCTTATTGCAGTTGATCCCAGGCCCTGCATCAGTTCCAGCACATCCTTACGAAAACCTTGCTCATCAGCTAAAGGATGTTTAGGATTATAGATGTTACCGTATACTATGTCTCCAATTGGTTCAATAAAAGTACTAAATACCCGTTTATCTACTTTCCCTATCATAAAATCCTTGTCTAGCTTTAGCATAGCCTTTTTCATAACGCAATCCTCCTGTAAAGTATGTTTTTGATTATGTTACTATTAAGAACCCAGATTATCATGTAGTGGATTCGAGTGTGCATAGGCATCGTAAGATGCCATGTAACTGCGAAGGCACTGAACAGTTACTAAAAAAGTAATATAGAATAGCCACTCAGTTATTCCAAGTGGCTATTCTAATTAAACTTGGAAGCGTATTACATTCCAGGAATGCTTATTTAATACTGCAATTGCTGAATTAGCGCCCACCTTAGTCTTCCCATTAATATGAGGAATTACATTGTTTGGATTCTCCACAGTATTTTTTGCCTTCATATCATCATTTTCCATAACAATATGTTCTATAAGCTTAGCATTTTCAAAATCGCATAAATCAATTTCTAAGTCAATACCTTCTTCCATTGAACGGTTTACAGCAAAAACCGTCAATTCATTTTTGTCCTCATTCAATACTCCTATCGTTTCAACATAGGGAACATTTTTCAATCGCTTTGTATCATACTTATCACTAGATACAACAGGAATAAAAGCTATTCCTCTGCCATAGTTCGAAGCATGCATAAATGGATAGAAAATAGTCTGTGCCCATACATCCCCGCCATTTTCTGTCATTATAGGTGCAATAACGTTGACAAGCTGTGCCAGACAAGCCATTTTAACGCGATCGCAGTTTTTCAACATTGTAATAAGAAGACAACCTACAACTAATGCATCCTCAAAGTTATATATATCCTCTAATTGGTGTGGGGCAATTTGCCAGGGCTCCAGTTTTTTATCTGCTTCATTGCTATGGAACCAAATATTCCATTCATCAAATGATAAATTAATTGTTTTATCGGAATGCTTAAATGCCTTTACATAATCACAAATTGATGTTACTGATTTTATAAAATTGTCCATATCAATGGAACATGCAAGATAGGCTTTTGTATCATTCTCAGGGTTTCCATAATAGTTATGGAGTGATATATAATCTACATAATCGTAAGTATGTTCCAATACTGTAGATTCCCATTTACCGAAGGTCGGCATGTTAAGACCAGAGCTTCCGCAAGCAACCAATTCAATACTTGGGTCTAGCTCCTTCATGATTTTTGCGGTTTCACACGCAATTCTACCATATTCCTCTGCAGTTTTTGCTCCAATCTGCCATGAACCATCCATTTCATTTCCAAGACACCACACTTTTATATTAAATGGTTCTTCAAATCCATGAGAGCGACGCATATCACTATAATAGGTGCCTCCCTTGAAGTTACAATACTCTAATAGGTTACGAGCTTCTTCAGGTCCTCTGGTTCCTAAATTGACCGCTTGCATTAATTCTGAATTAGCGCGTTTTGCCCATTCCTGAAACTCATCTATACCCACTTCATTAGTCTCAATTACATGCCAGGCTAATTCTGCACGTCTGGGACGTTTTTCTTTGGGACCAACCCCATCTTCCCAATTATAACCGGAAACAAAGTTACCTCCAGGATAACGAACAATCGGTACATTTAATTGCTTTACCATATCTAAAACATCTTCTCTAAATCCCATATCATCTGCTTTAGGATGGGTAGGTTCATAAATACCATTATAAACCGCCCTTCCGAGATGTTCGATAAATGATCCATAAACCCTATTATCAATATTTCCAACAGTAAAATCCTTATTTATTATTAACTTCGCCTTCATAAATTTTACCTACCTTTCTATTTTAATTCCTTTACTTTTTAAGGAACTAATTCTTATTAATAATGATTTTATAACAATTCAAAATCCTCGATAATCACGTAATGTATTCGAATGTGTTGGTGCAAATGTAACTATGATGGTATTGAAACTTTACTAAATTTTTCATAACTCACTAGCAGCATAAATATTATCATATGAACATCATTTCTTTTTGGCATTATTTAAAGGTTTATTGTATAATAAAGAAAGATGTAAAATATTACACAAAACCAGAAAAGGAGATACAATTGTAATATGAAGAAATTTATTCAGAAGCTACTAATTATAGCCTTAATTACTCAATGTATGTTACCAAAATTTGTAGTTCATGCTGATGTACAGGATTTTCCTGTATTAAATATGGAACTAAGTATTCCTAAAGATACCATTATATTAACACCTGATACACCTATAGCTAATGAAATATGGAAACTAGCAGGTATAAATGATCCTGTTTCTGAAATTAAGATTATGGATAAAATGGGTGTTAAAGCTATATTATATGATCCAGTATCAAAAACTAAAGTAAGTATTATATCAAAACAATCACCGCAAAGCAAAAGGATCTTTCACTTATCATCTCTAACAGAAGAAGAATTAAATGACTTTTTGTCAAATGTTATTGATCAAGATGATGAGAGTACTACGTATAATATTGAAAAATATCAGCAATATGAAACTACTTTTTTTCGATTATATGTTGAAGCAGTAAAAAACAATCAACAGCTAAAGGAGTTAGTATACGGAACAATTGTAAATGGAGAAATTATAACCTTTCATATGTATCAAGACAAAGCCGAAGCAGCAATAAATGAAAGTTATGTTAAATCTCTTGTAGATGGAGTTCATTTCACCAAATACTATGATGCTGACGAGATCAGAAGACAGGAACGTTTATCTATTATATTTAGAATAGCCTCGACTGTCGTCCTTCTTATCTCTTTTTCAATATGGATACTATTACTAAGAAAGAAAAGACTAAAATATTCTGCCTTAGCAAAACGAAAAACTGATCTATTATCAAATTTTTATCTAAGAAAGAGGGAAACGGGATATGATAATACCGATAGTACAATTCTCTTTCTTAATAGTAGTGAATATTCTAAAAATGTTTTCAACACCTTTTTCTTATATAATGAAGTGATAAGTAAAATGAAGCAATGGATTAAGCTAACCGTTTTATATATTGTTATATTTGCATTACTATATATTGGGGGTTCGGGTATCCTTCCTTTTATCTTAATAATTATTCTAATCTCTATGTTTTTCTATCTTAAAAAACTTGCAATAGAAAAGCTAGTTAATCAAGAAATGAAAATCTTCAATATTAATGATCGTATGGAAATAAAATTCCATTTTTATGAAGATTATCTAACTATGATTGGAGAACAACAAAATATTAATTACCCCTACTTACAGATTACCAAAGTTAGAGAATATAAAAATTATATTTATCTTTATCTCGATATGAATAAGGCTATCTATCTTAATAAAGATGGATTTGATCTAAATGACAATGATTTTGTAGCATTTATTAATGAAAAGCTGATATAAACCGTGGTTTCGACTTAATCAAGGCATCCATAAGCAACATTACGTATTCTAAGATGGTGATATAATTCCTCATTGGGCCTCATATTGTGCATATATACGATAGACACTTTTTCCTCTGGGTCGGCTTCTACCCAAATCCCGGATCCACCGGTCCATCCAAAGGCTCCTAAAGATCCATTGTGATTTCCTGCCGACTTATCCATAAGTGTCCTAAAGCCCAAACCATATCCGTAACCAGCTAGATACGTATTGTTGTTAAAATCCATCAATTGTGTTTCATTCAGATAATTAGTACGTAATAAATCAATTGTTTTTCGGCCAAGCATGCGTTCACCCTTATGGTAACCACCATTTGCAAGCATTTGCATAAAAATTGCGAAATCATTAGAACTGGCAAGCAAACCCACCCTTGCTCCGACAGGAGTATAATGCAAATCATAGCCAACATCGGCATCAGAGGATGTCTTCATAAAGGTCCCATTATCTTTCAGATAATCATTGACAACCTGCCCTCGATTATGTTCAGTTATATACGTGTCCGTATCCTTTAAACCCAGTGGTTCTATAATTCTTTCTTTGAAAACATTCCTCAACGGTTTACCTGTTATTTCTTCAACGATTGCTCCTGTAATTTCACTCCCAAAACCGTAGAGCCAGTGAGTTCCAGGCTCAAACAATACAGGTACCTGAGACACCGCGCGAACTTCCTCTCGTAGGGTTGCTCTTTGTTCTCCTGATATAGAAAGAAGCGCCTTACTCATAGCAGCGATAACAGGTTGGTTAGAATTCACATCCGGAGACATACAGTAGGGTAGTCCACATGCCATTGTTACCACATCTTTAATTGTTATCGGCTTTTCAAGAGGAACGATATCTAATTCATTATTCGGACGTGTATAGTACTTTGTCATGTGTTTCCATTCAGGTAGATACTCATAAATAGGATCAGAAAGCAAAAATTTTCCTTCCTCAAATAACATAGCAACTATTGCATAGGTAAAGAGCTTCGTTGTTGATGCTTGGCGAAACATAGACTTAGCATGGATTCGTTCCTTTGCATCTATATCCGCATATCCTGCATATCCTTCATAAATGATTTCATCCTTTTTCATTATTGTGCAAGCGCAACCCGGTACAGAATGATCCGCAAAGTTTTTAAGTAAATCATCTAATTTCTGGAAATTTCGCATTCATATCCCTCCATTTATTAATTTAAATATATATGAATATTAATATATATTGTTCACCTTTTTCTTATCATAAATCTGATATACAATAAATACTACAATTCCTCCCAGCATAAGTATCGAAGTCAAGTAGAACATCATCCTATAATTGTATAATTCTGAAACTTTACCTCCGATAATCGGTCCAAGACCCTGACCTATATCTGCTCCTATATAATATGTACTTGTAGCGACTCCAACCTTTGCCGCATCTACTCTCCTGATACAGGCAGACTGTAGAGAAAGTTGACCAGTTCCTTGTCCTATGGCTACCAATGCGGCAGCAAACAATATCATAATAATCCCCGATGACATACCTATCATAAACATGGATAATCCTGTAATAAGTAAAGACATAATTACGATAGGTGTTAGATTGAATTTATCAATTAATCTACCAATCATAAATCTCAGTATTAAAAGTACGATTGCGTTGACAGAAAAGAATAAAGCAATATTAGATATTCCTCTTTCTTCTCCCAAAAGCACTAAGAATGAACTGGTAATGCCGTTTACTAAGGAAAATAGTCCTGCAACCAGTGCATATACAATGCAATCCTTCACAATTAAGTTTTCAATGCGTATTGCATTACCTATCTTTTTAATACTTTGATGTACTGTTTTTTCTACCTTAACCCAAAAAAGCAATACCACTGCCAAAATGGTAAGAAGCGAAATTAAAATAAATAACTTTTGATATCCTAATCTATCCTTTATTACAATTCCTATATAAGGTCCACAAATTCTCGATATAATCTGCCCTAGTCCAAAATAACCCAATCCTTCTCCCAGGCGTTCCTTCGGTATATATCCACTTACCAATGCCATGGTAGACGTACTACTGATTCCAAATGACATACCATGCAGTACTCTAAAGAATAGCATTACAGGGATGGTCTGTGCAAAAGAATATCCGACAAATGATACGCAGATCATTATAGTAGAAAAAATGCACATATTTCTTTTATTCAGAATATCAAGTGCCATACCACTAAAAGGTCGAATTACTAAGGCAGATAGAGAAAATACCCCAGCTAGTGTCCCTGCCAAAGTCAATCCTGCTCCTAACGAAACAGCATAGGATGATACGATGGAAGCAATCATGCTAAAACCAAAGGCTGTAATTAAATTTACTAAAGTCAACAGTAAGTAGGTTCCATTAAATAGTTTGTTGTTTGAATTCATTGTTCCTCTCTTTTGTTGCAAAATATTGCCCACATAATAAATTTGTTAATAGCAGTATCCCATACCTTCCATTCATGTGTACCTGGCATTTCTTCATACTCAACTTCAATGCCATTGTCTCTCATATATTCCAAATACCTTTTCCCGTGTTCATAGCTAAAATCTTCGGTCCCTATTGCAGCATACATTCTTGGTAAATCATGCTTATTCTTAATTGCATTGCTTACCATGTACCTTGTATCGTTTTTCGTCTCCAGCATTTTCTCATAGGAACCCCATACAAGGGTGCAAATACCTTTTTCTCCTTGTTTAGCTTCCTTAGAAAATGGTCCTAAATCTTCGTTGAATATCTCATCTGTAAAAGAAAAACCAGAAAAATTACCTGCCGCAGAAAAGTACTCAGGCTTATCAAATGCCCATTTATATGCTCCATATCCTCCCATGGATAACCCTGCTACAAAACGGTCCTCCCTTTTGTTAGAGATTGGCAAGAAGCTATTTAGTACCATAGGCAATTCTTCAGTCATATAGGTATAATAGTTGTATCCATGAACCATATCCGCATAGAAACTGCTTCCACCCACATCAGGCATCACTACTGCAATATTATTATCCTCCGCATACCGTTCAATACTGGTATATCTTATCCAATCTTGTGCATTTCCTGCTCCGCCATGTAGTAAATACAAGACCTTATAAGGTTCAATTTCCTTACTACTATCATATGGTAATATAATATATACATTGGTATGAAAGCCTAAAGTCTGAGACAAAAAACTAAAATGCATTAATCCCATATTATCTGTCCTCCTCTTTATCAGACAATCCCATCCAATGAATGATTCTACGCAACCAGAAATCCCAGAATTCCCAAGTGTGTCCGCCCGGTCCTGTTTCATAAGTAAATGGCAATCCAATCTCGTCGGTATATTTTTTGAACTGAACAGTTCCCTCATAATATGGGTCCTCAGTACCACAACAACTGAATAACCTTGGTATCTGTTTGTTAGAGTCTGCTAAATCCTTAGCAAGCTTCTTCAAATCATTCATACTGCCCCGATAATCCTCTGCGGTTCCGAAAGCTTCAAGAGCTGGACCAACTGCCCTTCCTTGAAAAAAGCCCATCTCTTCTACATCTCCCACTCCTGACATTCCGGCAGCTGAGTTGAAGAATTCAGGACAATTGAGTACCCATTTCATCGTCCCATGGGAACCCATGGAATTTCCTACTACATATCGATCTTCACTCTTATCAGAAAGAGGAAATACTGCTTGCATCAAACTAGGTAATTCCTTAGATAAATAATCAAAGTAATTTGGGCCAAATTTCATGTTACAATAAAAGCTGTTTTTGACCTCTGGCATTACGACTGCAAAACCGTTATCATTTGCATAACTTTCAATATTTGTATTACGATAATAGGTAGTGCAATCATCAGAGCCTCCATGCAAGACATAAAGTGTTTTATACTTCTTACCCGTTCTATAGAATTCTTCTATTGGCTCTTTCGTACTCCAGCGACTATATGTGGGCAATACAACTGCAACATTTACTTGCTCCCTTAACACTTGGGAAAAAAAAGTATAGTTTATTAAACCCATCTTTTCATCTCCTTTACCTTCCATAATTCAAAGCTTTCGAATACTCTTTCAAATCATACATGGTTTTACTTCTATATATTATTTTAACTTTCTTGGGTCAATATTATATGTCATTCCAGTATTTAATTCCATAAAAGGTCCGGGAACACGCATATTGGCATTAACACTATTCCCAAAAAAGTCAGAAGAAGCCAAATTGTCACTACCAACTTCCTTTACTTTAGAAGGGTCATATACAAAATTATGTTTTTCTGATTGCTTCGCAAAGAAAAATGGTGTATCCTCAGCCTGACTTAATTGTAATGTATAATTCTCTGTATCTACATCAATCTCAAACCAGCCCTCTTGCCCAGTCATATCAAATCCATAGAATTCCTTCCAGGACGACAAATCAAGACATACCTCCGGTGCAGGATACATAACTCTAAGATAACCTCCTGTCTGCTTCACAAATAAATTGCCCTCTGATTCGTTTTTCTCAGTAGGCATCGTAATGGCGGCCTCTTGACATTTATAAAATATGTTATTAAACAAACGGGTATCTCTTGAAGTACCACCTCTTTCCATACCTGACATACGGAAAGAAACCGGTTTAGCAAAATAGCCTGATTTTCTACATTTACCAATCAAATTATTGGCGATATAAAGACGATCCGTACCTTCGCCGTAGATCGCATATCCATTGATTACATCGTCATCTACCATCTTATACCATCCGGAAGATCCCTTCTCGTTTGGTATTTTATCCGGATCAAATCGTCCTTCAACGTTCCAAAATATATTATTATCTATCAGATTAATATCATCTTTAGTACATTCAATAAAAATAGCTTCTCTCTGTTCTATTCCATCCAAAAATAAATTCTGCGTGATTCTATTATTTTCATTACCGCAGTCCAACCAAAGATGATCTGCTCGTATAGTCTTTGTAAAAATGTTCCTGCGTATCAAACTATCTACACTATTATGTGTTTTAATAGCTCCAGCCTCCCAGGAAAGCTCCATTCTTTGCCATCCAGTTCCTTGGATAAGATTATCCTCAATTAAAAAGTGAGATGCAAACAGTCCTGCGATACCGCAAACTCCAGCATCATAAATCTGACATCCTCGTATAATACTATATCCAATTAGCTGGCCCTCAATAATTTCATGATGCCAACACTCATTTCCAATATCGATACCAACTGCATTTGACCAATCAATCACACAGTGTTCAATAATCCAATGATGACCTCTATAGCATGAGATTGATCCCCTTTGCGGAACGGGTGCTCCTGTAGCTGCATGTGCACATGTTAGCCCTTTTACTTTGATATATGATAGGAAAGGAACTTCAGGTGCAAAGCATTGTTCTCTACAGGTGATTTCTATTAGATGCTTTGAAGGGTCAGTATCACCCTTTAAACGAAAATGAATTTTCTGACCATTTGCCTCCACCCAAAAGGATTCTTCCTGCCCGGAAAGCTGATTATATAACGCCACCTGGTGAAGAGGTTTTCCATCACAAAAAACCATTCCCCTTCGATTAAGGTATGTCGTCATATCTGTCTTTTCATACTCAATGAATAATCTATCATGTAAAATGTTTACAGCACAAAATGGATTATATCCCCTAAATAAATCGGGATTTATTGTAATCTGCCATATTTGTACTGAATCCTCATTATCATTCTTAACTATTCTCGGACTCTTTCTCCATCCGATACTCTTTTCAAAATATTCTACAATTTCAGAGGCTTTAATCACAACTTCTCCATCACCAAAAGCTTCATAGCATATCATTTTGTCCGGTCCGTCACCACCACGTTCTGGTCGAACACATTCTCTATATTCACCACCATGGATTAGTATTTGTGTTCCAGGGGTAGCAATTGCAGCTGCTGCATTAATTGTTGTAAATGGACGTTCTACAGTTCCGTCATTATCATCAGAGGTGTTTGGATGATTGACAGAAACATGTATTTGATTATTATAGATTGTATCAGTTTCCCAACTTATAAAGTTTTTGCCATTAGGTAGGCGATCAATTATGTCTTTCATATATGTCTCCTAATCTATTAAGATTAAAATAGAAAGCTAATAGTAACTATTCAGTACCCGAAAATCATGTACTAATATCATGCGCTTTTATTCCCTCACTCATATATTTAAAATGGGGTGCTGCAAGCAACACCCCTTTTAGTCATAAGGTAATAATTATGCCCAAATAATTATTCGGCAGCTAATGCCTTTGCTCTCTCATCAACAAGTACCTGATATTTATTCATATCAAATTCTACTAATGTGGACCAATCAAAACCATCTAGTTCTTCCTTAAGCTCATTCCAAAAAGAATCAAATTCTGCCTGATCTTTAGCAAAAACCATCTTCCAAGAAGCATCCTTTACCAACTGTCCACAGTTACTTCTGATTAACGCGATATCTGTAGAGTCTGGCTCAAGATTTACATTAACAAAAGGTACTACACTTATTGTATTAGTCTTTAACAAATAATCAACAGAGTTCTCTGCATCAAATCTCTCAGACCATTCTTTGGTTGTTGTTGTCTTTGCTTTCTCAACCTCTGCAGGCCATAATGAAGCTGAATAGCTAGTGTTATTTTTAGGATTAGTAGCAATACCTGCTACTGCCCACTGATTTACTTGAATCATACCATCAGCATATAAACCGCCACCGAATTCTTCAGGTACAGCAGTGTTGTCCATCAGAGCAGTTTCTCCAACTGCAGTACGTACAAAGCCGCTACCATCAGCTGCATCTTCATAGGTATAACCTTTAATACCACCATGGATACTTTCCAAACCATCAGGACTGGACATCCAATCTAAGAGCATCATAACTCTCTCTTGCTTTTCAGGATCATCTGTTCCAACAGCAAATGCTCTACCACTACCAAAGAAAGGATCAGAAGGCTGATAGAGGGACATATCATTAATAGGAGCCATTATATAGTTTTCACCATTGTTACCACGGTCTGTTGTATTCCAGAAGCCTTGTTGCCAGTCATTCCAAATTAAGAACGCACGTTTGGAATTAAATTTAGAGTTAACTGAATCCCAGTTCTGTGTTCCGGAGTCAGGATCAACAACTCCTGCCTGATTAGCTTCATAAAAGAATTGAAGTATCTTATGATATGCTCCGTTATCATCATTTAATGCAATCATTTTTCCTGATGTGTCTAACAGGATAGAGCCATTAACCTCTTGGCCATACCACTTTGTAAGCTGATTAGCATTCTCAATAGAGGTTCCATCCCAATCGGGCCACATAGTAATTCCATAGCTGGGATCACCGGCAGCATTAGTCGGGTGTAAATCTTGAATAGCACGAAGAGTTTTTACCAGATCTGAAAGGTTATTCATCTCAGGTGCACCAATCTCTTTATAATAATCCCAAGGAATTGTTGGTGCTACACCAGGAATAATAGGTGTAAATGTAGTAGGACTAGTATTAGTCATCTCAGTAGGCCATGCATAATAAGAACCTTCAGCTGTGCCTTCTAAGGAAGAGTTGTATGAATCAAGTTGAACCTTAAAATCTTCAAAAGAGGTTAATTTCTTCATACTCTCAGTAACGTCATAAATCAGTCCGGATTTGACGCAAGCCTGAATATCGGCATTGTCAAGAATAACTAAATCTCCTAAGAATCCGGATGCAGAACGAGCAGCAAAGATATCTCCGCCCGCTACCTGTGGAGCTATGATAGAAAGTGTTATGTTAAACTTATCTTTTAATATCTTAGCTGTCCAACCAACCTGCTCTCCTTGGAAGTTAGCTGGTTGTGAATAAACTTCAAGTACCATTGGCTTTAATTCGGACGCGGCCGGTGCCCCACCATCGTCAGTATCGCCTTTTTTGTCATCAACTTTGTTGTCTTCGACTTTGTTGCCATTGTCTTTAGCCTTATCATCAGACTTTTTGTTACAACCGGTAGCAAACATTACTACAACCAGCATGAAAATAATTGTAAAACTAAGCTGCTTTTTAAATCTCATAATCTTCCTCCTCTTTCATATTGAAATTTATATGTTCTGACTCCCTTTTAAGGAATATCATTCTAATAAAGTCTATAGCTTATCCTTTAACAGCTCCAATCATAATGCCCTTGACAAAGAATCTCTGGAAAAAAGGATAAATCATAATAATAGGAAGTGCTACGATAATTGTAACTGTCATTCTTATTGATGTTTGTGTCTGTATATTGGCTGCCACAGTACTACCTGCAGTTGCATTAATTATGGAAGAAAGTGATTGTGATGATTGCAAATATCTATATAAGATAAACTGCAAGGTATAATACTTTTCTTGTGTCATAAGAAGCAATGTGTCTTGGAATGAATTCCAATTTCCTACCGCAGAGAAAATCGCTATAGTTGCCAAAATGGGTTTACATATGGGTAACATTATTCTAAAAAATATCCCTAAAACGCCTGCGCCATCACAATCGGCTGCTTCCTGTATCTCTTTTGGCGTTGATTCTATATAGGTCTTTGTGAGAATAATATAAAAAGGAGATACCAAAGCCGGTAAAATATATCCAAGGAAGTTATTAGTAAGTCCAAGATTCATCATTGTAAGATACCAAGGAATAATACCGGCATTAAAATACATTGTTATAACTACAAATCGATACCAAAGTTTTCGTTTATATAGTGTCTCTCTAGTAAACATATATCCCAAAAATGCAGCTAAAAGTACAGTTAAGGCTGTTCCAATAATAGTTCTGGATACTGAGATGAATGCAGCTTGCCCTAATCCAGGTATTTTAAATGCATCTATATAGTTTTGAAAATGTATTCCCTTGGGTAAGAGTATAACTCCACCTTTTTCACTTATTTTATTATTACTAATTGTATTAATAAAGATATAATAAAACGGATATACACACACTAAAGAAAATAATGAAAAAACTGAATAATTTATTATATCTAGTATACGATCGCCAATTGAATGTTCTTTTATCTTATTGCGTTTACTAGATGTTAATTGCTTTTCCTCTCTCATAATAATAACCATGCCTTTCTTCATAACCTGCAAGCTGTATGCGAGATATGATTTTCCCACTCTGCAGGCACAAATTTGCTGTGAGAAAATTGCTTTTCAATTTTCACACTAACCATCAGGATGTTGTTTTACAGCATCACCAATGGTCCGGAAGAACCAGGAATTCACACCACGGTGTGGATATCGTAGTATTTCCTAAGTGAATTATGCTTTTATAATTCGCTTTGTGAAGATGTTATTTCTTCACACTGTACTCCCATTTATATTATACTTTGCTTACGCACTATCTTAGAGAAGGTGTTTGCTCCAAAAAGTAGAACTAGGCTAACAACACTCTTTAACATACTAAGTGCGGTTGATACTGAATACACAGGTGGCTTACTGGTAGATAAATTGTATACATATAGATCCAAAACCTGTATATAATCTCTGTTCCATGAGTTTTGGAATACAAAATACTGTTCCATACCATTGTTTAGAAGATTTGAAATATTTAATAACAAAAGTACAAAAAATGTAGGCAATAAGCTAGGAATAGTAATATGACGTATAATTTTTAAACGATTAGCTCCATCAACTTTAGCCGCCTCATTTAATTCTTGATCAATTCCAGAAATAGCTGCTATGTACATGATTGCAGCCCATCCAAGATTCTTCCAAGTTAGCCAAAGCCACATCTTTAACCACATATGCTCGTTCGATTTCAAAAAATTAATTGGTCTTTCTATTATACCCAGATCCATACCAACGGAATTAAACATACCGTTGTTGCTCATAAGAAGAAATGCCACTGAATAAACTAAGACCCAGCTGATAAAGTTTGGCAGGGTAGTTACTGTCTGAACAAATCTACGAAATCTCATCTTCTTAATTTCATTAAGAAAAATAGCGAAAAACATTGGGAGCCAAGAAAACGCCAATGAAATACCACTCATGGCAAAGGTGTTTCTAAGCACTTCAAGTGTTTGTTTAACAAAAGATTTACTTTTAAATAATACCTTAAACCATTTTAACCCTACAAAAGAATCCCAGGAAAAAGGTAGCGGTGGTTGATAATCAAAGAACGAATAAATCCACCCATACAGAGGATAATATGAAAACACTAAAACCAAAACTAAAAAAGGTGTTATATATAATAGTTCTATATATCCTTTCTTCTTTTTCTTATTGCGAATATTGCTCATAATTTATTGCCTCCCTTGCATTACTCATATATATATTATTGCTTTATATAATCAAGTTGTCTTTAGCAATTCTATAGCCTGATATACCCCCCCTCAATATCAAATATATACTGTAAATAAATAAGGTTTTTTGTAAATCGTTTTACTTAGCGATATTATACATCAAATCATACTTTTATGTCAATACCTTTGTGAAAAATGTTCAGTATATAAATCGACTTTTATATTGTCAAATTCACTTAAACCATGAATATGCGCCTTAACACTCATTATGATATTCCATAACTAGTATTCATTTTGAATGTAAATCGATTTTATTTAAGGTATTATAGCTTATTTGGTCTTAAATATCTCAATAGCATTCTCCAGTTCAGCAATATCCTGCCCCAGCGCTTTAGCAGCATCATTCAGCTTCGTTACAACCTCCAACTGCTGTTGAGCTGTAGCATCGACCTCTTCCGACGCTGCAGTAGTTTCCTCCATTACGGCAGAGATATTTGAAATCGAATTAAGGGTGTCTACTTTAGAAGTATTGATTTCACCAATACTATCAGCGATATTTTCCATATTGCCTGCTAAATCATCTACATGAATATTGATATTATTAAACAATTGCACCACATTACCAAGATGCTCCTCAGTAGTCTTAGAGATAGACTCTGCTTGCTTAACCGTATTAACAGTAGTATGAGTCTTTTTAATAATATTATTAATTATTTGTTCAATTTCCCGTGCAGCAGTTACAGATTTATTAGATAATTCCCTTATCTCATCTGCTACCACAGAGAATCCTCTCCCTGCATCACCGGCTCTTGCAGCCTCTATAGAAGCATTTAAAGATAACAAATTAGTCTGCCTTGCTATGCCGTTAATAACAGCTATAATCTCTGTTATCGCTTTAGATTCTCTTTCAAGTTCTTCAATATCTCTAATTGTATTATTAGTAATACGAACGTTTTCATTCGTTACATTGGATAGCTGATCAAGCTCATTGATGCCATCCTTAACGACTCCTTTTGTAGTCTCTGCAATCTTATCTATAGTTAATGCATTTTCATGAACCATATCAATTTGGTTCGACAAATCATCCGTTACGTTCAAACAGCGCTCCGTATCTTCAGCCTGTTGAACATTCCCCTGCTGGATTTCAGAAATAGCAATAGAAATATTCTTTGATGATTCCAATAAAAGTTCTGAGTTTTCAGAAACATTTCTAGCGGAATCAACAACAGTCTGGCTGACCTTTGTAGCCTTATTAATTATCTCGCTTAAATTAGCAATCATCTTATTAATACTTTTTGATAGTATACCGAACTCATCTTTCCGTATGTGATTTACTGTAGCAGTCAAGTCTCCTTCAGAAGCTCTGGATAAAGTATGTATCATTTCTGTGATTGCTTTTCCAAACCCATATGCAACTACTACACCAATCGCAACTGCAAGAACAGTAGCAATAACGACAAGAATAAATGTTAGACTTTTTATTGAACGCGACTGCTCCAGAAGATATGATGAAGGTATCATAACACATATTACAGCTCCACTATCTCCTACCTTAGCATAGATAAATTCGTGGTTTTCGTCATTATATGAAACTTTGAGGTGTTTGTATTTATCTTCATTGTTTTGTATACTGGAAAATTCGTCTAGGGTTGTAAATATGTGCTCTGTAGCATCCCCCTCAGGTGATATTTCTCTTCCATCCGGTGATACAAATGCAAGATAACTATTCTCTGGCAGATCCATTGATTTCATAGAATCAATGACAACACTCATAGAGACATCAACAACGAGATACCCAATCTGTCTAGCTGTTACATTCAGAAGTTTTTTTGATAATGTTATAGCATACTTATCCTTTGGAATCTCCAAATTCTCATCCAGATATGAATGATAGCCTGTCCATAGATTTATGCTTTTGCTTGTATCAATCAATTCAGCTTCTTGTGATTCAGAAAATTCGGCATAGGAATCGATACTATCATCAAACATATCATATGTTGTTATTGGTTTACCTGCGTCCGATATAATAAATATGTTTTCTATATAACTATCTGTAGTTGCCATAATCGTCGCATGACTCCGTGCGGCTTTTAACGCATTTCCATTCTCAAGAGCATTATTTGAATATTTGCCTGCATAATAATCACTAATTGAAGCATCAACAACAAGTGAAGTTGCCTTATCCTCTATATTTTTTAGTATTAGGCCATAATAATCACTGGTTTTATCAATCGACGATACCATTGCATTGGTATAGTTTTTAGTTATAGCCCTTGCTGAACTTTTATAAGCGTTAATTCCTAATATAATGATAAACAAGACAGGCACCAAAAAGCAAAGTATAAGCTTTATTCTGATACTTCCTGTTATTATCGAAAAAAAAGTATTAAAATTAATAGATTTTTTTTTCATATCTTCTTACCTCCATCTTTTGTCTGAATTATATCTTATTGTTAGTATAACGTTTTACCTTATATATAGCATTATATATATAATTCTACTCATATGTCAATCTTGTTTGTATAAAATGATTAATATTTAATAAATTTTAATAAATTATTGACTATGGTTAAAAGAAGAGGCTAAATCTATTGCTTTATAGAACACTAGAGATTTTTAGAAATTGGACAAGAAACAGGAGACACCTTATGCTTCCTCACTCATTGTATGCATATTAGTGAGATAACTATAAGGTGTCTCTTGTGAAATTAGTGTTATTTTGTAAGAGCCTTTTCTGCTATTTATCTAATAGCTCCAAATGCTATGTTACGAACACGATGATGTATATACTCTTCCATATTAGGCTGTAAATTATGCATATACACAACCGAAATACGCTCACTAGGATCTATCACTACATAAGTGCCCATCATACCGGTCCATCCAAATTCTCCAATCGATGTATTACTTCCTTTGGACGTATCCATCATAGTCCTTACACCTAGACCGTATCCATATCCATCGAGATATGGGTTTCTGAATTCTTTCAGCTGTTGTTCACCTAGCTGGTTTGTACGCATCAAATCAATTGTTTTTTTCCCTATAATTTGATTACCCTTATAGTTACCTTCGCATGCCAGCATCTGAGAAAAAGCAAGATAATCTCTTACACTGGAGAACAGCCCAGCTCCACCAGCCTCATATTTCGCTTCAGGTTCCAATCGTTCATCAAACATTCCTTTGACAGGTATCATACTTCCATCTTCGCTTTTTTGATATAAATTAACTAAATTCTCCCTCATGTCATCAAAGAAACGGTATCCTGTGCTCTTCATACCCAATGGTTCAAACAATTCCTCTTTTAGGAACTCTCCAATCGATTTTCCGGATACCACTTCAATTAGTCCCGCAACCAATTCATGACCAAAACCATAAAGCCAATGAGTTCCGGGATCAAACATGATAGGAACCTTTGACATTGCATTTATATCCTGTCTAAGAGTATAATCTCCGACTTCTGCATTTAATTCATTACGTACCTTTTCCATCATTTGATGAGTATAGTCATCTCCGCCGTACCCAATTCCCATGCTCATAGAAAAACAATCCTTTACCAGTATGGGCCTTTTGGCTGGTCTTATATTATAGGTCCCATCCTCAAGTTTATCAGCAACCTGGGTATCACTCCACTCTGGAAAATATTCAGAAATCGGATCATTTAGTAGGAATCCCCCTCTTTCAAAAAGAATCATTGCTGCAGTAACAACCACAAGCTTTGTAGTAGAAAACTGCCTATAGACAGAGTTTTCTGTAATCAGTTTTTGTTTTTCTATATCTGCAAAACCATAATAATTTTCAAATAAAGTTTTACCGTCTTTCGCAACAGCACAACCGCAGCCGGAAGGACCAGTCTTAATAGTCTTATTTAAAAATTGATCCATATACTTCCACTTATCCAAACCGTACCTCCATTTCACATACTTCTAAGATTAATTTACTTTATATTTTGTAATTATATCATTTATTCCAATGTAAAAGATGCAAGGCTTGCACTTCCCTGACCTATATAGGTAATATACAGTGCATGTACACCATCTGGTATTGTGATATCTGCCGTGTATACTTTCCACACATTGGAGAAGGCAACCGGTATCTTCCCAAGAACAGGGCCATCCCAGCAAGTCTTCACTTCAAAATCCCCTTTACAATAGCCACGAACCTTTATCTTAATTTTCTTTACTCCGTTACAATCAAAATATTTAAAGCCGGCAGTAGCAGATGATTTCATATTAGCAATATAGCCTATCTCTTCATCTCCGTCCTTTCCATCCTGAGTAATCTTGGGAAATTGATTATTCATCCATGCCCCGGTAAAATCTGTATAGATAGATTCCTCGTCACAAAACAGATTACAAGCGATATAAGCATGATATTCTCCAAATCCCTTGAGCGGTCCCTCATTAGGAGCACATGATGTCATCTCCACTTGAGGAATTGATCCGTCTTCTAGGAATTTTATTTCTTCTAAGCAACCCTGTCTACTATAATTAGTTCCATTGGTGTGCCTATGATAGAAAATGTACCATTTTCCGTTTATCTCGACCATACTACCATGGTTATTTCCACCGTAAGCCATAGGCTTGTTAATTGGTTTATAAGTGCTAATACCCATGTCACAATTACTTACTATCGTCCCACGATATTCAAATCCCTTCGTAGGATATTTACTGGTAGCATAGCATAACTCATGCATAAGAATTGAGGAATAAATCAAATAATATGTTTCGCCCCATTTTCTAATGGAGGGAGCCTCAAAAAATTCATGTCCTTCAAAACCGCTTCCCTTACTATAAGGTTGACTGGGAGCAACAATAACCGGGGGCTCTATTATGGTTACCATGTCTGTACTAAGAACTGTAGCCATAGCTCCGCTTCTAGATTTATCACCTCTTCCACAAAATCCAGTGTAAAGATAAACCTTATCTTCCTCAACTAATACCCCTGGATCAAACTGTGGTTCATCCCCCTCTCTCTCACCTAAATTAACTCCATCCTCATAGTGTACATAACCATAGAACTCGTATTTACCTGCCGGTGTATCGCAGACAGCAACTGATACTATGGATCGCTTACTATCTACATAATATAGATAATATCTTCCATCAGGTCCGACAGCTACATCAGGTGCATAAAGACAACTATCTCCGTCCTCATTATTTTGTACCTCTGTAGTTTTTAAGATAACTCCCTCATAACGCCAGTCCGTAAGATCCTCCGCCGGTGCAGACCAACAAACATAATCATTTAAGCAATATGCATATCCATTAAAGCGGTCGTGTGAGCCATATACATAGACTCTATTATCAAATACATACGGTTCACCATCAGGAATATATTCCCATGATGGAAGATACGGATTAAATCCTTGTTTTTTCATTTTTAACGCTCCTTTTTTTATTATATTAAACAATCTTTCTTCATCATATCTTCTGTACACGAATAGCCATATAGGTTCTTCCGCCTACGATAATCCGAAATTGCCCCTTGAATACTCCTTGAGGTGAGATTGTCATATTCCATGTATCAATCAAATCAACCTTAAAATCTGTATCATCATCAAAATATAAATCCCTATACAAAGGACGCAAAAAGCTAAAAAAGAATAGATAATAATCCTTTACTTCTTTGTCTCTATCCCGATCAGTATCAATCGTACCGACCACTGCGTCCCAATACTTTGGCATTAATTTCAAACCATATCCACCCGGAATCTCTGTCAGAAGCTTATAAAGAAATGAAATTCGATTTGGACTATCCCCATGTAGAATTCCACCATGTGACCACCAAAGTACGGAGTTATCCACTGAAGCATCTATGGTTTGTAAAAGAGTTTCTCCATGTCCAGCATATCCTCCTCTCATTGTAGCTTCCCAGAAGCGCCGTACAAGCTCTTCGCCTGTAATATTTCCCCACCCTAAATTGATATTTCCTTCATATAATATTTCATCCCATACGACAGGCTTTTGATATTTCATTCTGATTTCATCTGTACTCTCAACCGACTTATATCGATCCGTACCCTGACAGCTGCAATGTGTAATCCATGGTTTTGAGAAATCATAGAATTGTGGTCCATTATGAATAGAACATAGTCTTCCATACCTATCTTTATCACCAATTATAGTCGCAATTCGCTCCCAATCTTTGATTGTTTTGGTTTTTACGTAATCATATTCATTTGCCAGTGACCACCATACATTACGAAAAGCAGAATATCTAGCTACAATATACCTTACATATAAGTCATCATTTTCAGCTCCCATTCCATCAAATCCCCAGCGGTCATAGGGATGAAACAATATAAGATCAGCTTCGATTCCCATTTTCATTAATTGTTCAATACGTAAATCAATTTTTTTAAAATGCTCTGGATTAAACTTTGTAAAGTTCCAACAATTACCACTCTTCTTCTCTGTATAGGATACCATAGTATCTCTATTAAGTCCTGAAATATCACAGGGAGTTCCTTCATAAGGAAAGGTGACAGGATCATTATAGTTATAATCATAATGCTTGGGAAAGATACAGAATCTTATTTTATTAAAGGCATTGTTCCTAAGTGTAATCAGTGTCTGCTGCTGTCTCTCTTCCGACTGATGAATCCAGGCATAGCAGGTAGTCCCTACCGGATAATAGGAATTACCATCAGCACATTTAAAATGATAGGTATTGGATACATGTACATAACCATGATTACTTGCCCCTGGTTTTGTTACTTTAAATATACCATTGTAATGTTGTTGCGAGAAATTACCACTAATGTCAAATGTATATTCACCTTCATAATTAGGCATAAATCTTATAACATATTCACCATTCCCATCATAAAAGCCATCCACCTTCTTGGTTTCATTGGCTCCAGAGAATACTGCATGAATCTCATACTTCGCATAGGGATTACCATCAACCTTTCCAGGTACTCTTACCTCGAATAGCCCCCATCTTTCAACTCTTTTTTCATATAAACATTGTTCCATTTTTCTCTCCTATTTTATGATAGGGTACCTACGTTGTTCATCGTACATTGTACGACATATAATGTTTTAGAACAGAGAGATCATTTCATATACCGAAAGTTAGAAAAATCTGCATATCCGCCCTCTTTCCGAGTAGAAAAATATGTGAGTCCAAACCGGCAACCCATAAACTGTTCCAGGGTATACTGTAGATGTATTGTTTTTCCAACCTTTACCCATTCATCTTGTTTTTTATAATAGAAAACGGCTTTATCATTCTCCTCATCAAAAGAACAAGCCACCTTCAACTCTACAATTGATGTATCAATCTCAACTCTTTCATATTCGTTACCAGCCTCTATATCATTATATTCTTTCCATCGATCCGGCCTGGTAACAGTTTTTTCCCGGCCTAACATCACAATATAATATTGTCCGTTTTCTTTTGTTAGTCCAATAAATCCATAAATGCTTTGCAAAGCACAAATTCCGGCATAATCACTATCATTTAATCCTTCCCCATTAAGGGTTACGATAGCTTCACACTTAGGTCCAACGGTCCGCTGCGTTAATGTGTTTTTGGCTTTCACTACACTATGCCTAATATCGGAGGTTCTGATACGTAAAAACCCAGGGTTCTCTGTAACAGACCAACAATTATTATCCGGCTCATGGTTCCACTGCCAGTAGTCTTTAAAATGTATTTTTCCATCAACCGATGGTTGATATCTGAAATCATCATTTCCTACAAAAGAAGCATATTGATATTCGGGGCGAGTATTTTTGACAGATATTTGAAAAGGCACTTTACCATTAATTCCCAACACCGGGAAATCATTTTCCCAATGCATAGGAATAAGTATAGGGATTCTTCCAACGGCGCCATGATCCTGAAATAATATTGCATACCATTCCCCATCCGGGGTATCGATAATACCTCCTTGGGCAACACCCATATTGCGATATTCCATATCGTCATCAAGAATATCCCTTCCA
>DATESP010000252.1:0-6195 GCA_035270645.1 Mobilitalea sp.
AACTAAAGCGGAAAATACGATAAATGCTGTCTTGTTATCTGCTGGAAATACTCCTGCTATACTCTCCATAAAAGCCGTAAAAATAAATGTAAAAAATGCTATTACGGCTGCTACTATCTGGCTATCAGTCAAAGATGAAATAAATAATCCCATTGCCAGATAAGCTCCTCCCAGCATAGCAAATCCCAAAATGCTTGCATATGCAGAGCTCAGAGAGACATTCCCAAATCGTGCTAAGATGAGGGGATATGCACATATAATGACCATAACAGATAGAAATACAGTAAATACAGCCATAAATTTACCTCCTACTATTGCACCTGCTGACAGTGGTGAGGTTAATAGTAGCTGATCAGTCTTTTGTTTATTCTCCTCTGCTATCAGACGCATGGTGAGTAGGGGTGCCAGCAGAACAAATATAAAGGTTATAGCCGAAAGTGTATACTCAAACTGTGCATACCCGTAAAAAAGATTTTGAACGAAAAAATATATTCCTATAATAACTAGAAAAAAGGCTATAAACACGTAGCCAATCATGGATGTAAAATAAGCGCGTAGCTCCTTCTTATAAATTGCTAGCATCCTAATTTCCCTCCTTTTCATCATCAGTCAATATATTAACCACTTCATCATTATCTATAATTTCATCATGCAATTGATTATCATGTAATTGATCAACATGTATTTCATCACCATGTATTTCATCATCATGTATTTCATCACCATGTATTTCATCATCATGTTTTTCAGCATTGTCTGTAACCCTTAGGAAGATATCTTCCAGACTCATACGTAGCGTATTCATCTCAAGTATAGGAGTTCCAGCTTCGCACATCGCATAGAACACTTTCTCGCGAATATCCACCTTATCATTACAATATACTATAAGATTAACGTCGCCTTCCTCAATGCTTTCTTTCTCTTCTACTTTAGTAATCAGGTCAATCTTATTGAGTGCGGCCAAAACCACCTCTTTATTACCACGAACCGTCAGATTTAAGCCTCCTGTATCACCAAAATGCTCACTGAGCTTCTCAGGCTTGTCAATTAATACAAGTTTTCCCTTGTCAATAATTAAGATTGTATCACAGACGGCACTAACCTCCTGCATTATATGTGAACTCAAAATAATTGTATGGTTCTTGCTGAGCTCGCGTATAAGATCTCTGATCTCATTTATCTGTTTTGGATCAAGACCAACGGTAGGCTCATCTAATATAATCAACTCTGGATATCCCATAATTGCCTGAGCCAGCCCTACTCTTTGCTTATATCCCTTTGATAAATGCTTAATCAGACGTTCAGCCATAGGAGTGATTTTGGTTGAATCCATAATATCTGCAATCATTTGTTTCTTTTCGTTTTTCTTAACCCTCTTAATATCAGCAACAAAACTCAAATATTCTGCAACAGTCATGTCGGGATATAGGGGTGGGAATTCCGGCAGATATCCTATCATTTTCTTAACTTCCTCAGGCTCCTCATATACGTCCAGCCCGTTTACCGCTACTGTTCCCTCCGTCGCAGAAATATAGCCGGTAATGATGTTCATCGTCGTGGATTTGCCTGCACCGTTCGGGCCGAGGAAACCAAGTACCTGTCCCTTTTCAACGGTAAAAGACAAATGGTCTACAGCGATATGATCTCCATAACGCTTCACTAAATTACTAACCTCAATCAAGATTGTCTCCTCCTTGTAACTATTTTTCTTCATCTATCATATTATATAAATACGAAAAAACTGTGAACAAAATGGATTATTATGAGAATATAGAGTAAAAGAGTTTCGCTTGTAAAGCATTTTTATTGAATGGGACTCAATTTCCTATTATACATAAAATAGGTGCGATCAAACAATAATAATTTGACCACACCCCATAACAATAGCATAATATCAGCTGATAACATCATTCATTCCATACATTCCGGGACCTCTTGTTGGAAGGAATTTGGCTGCCTGAACTGCTCCATTAGCAAAAATCGCTCTTGAGTAAGCAGTGTGACTAATCTCAATAACTTCGTCCGTGCCTGCAAATATTACCTCATGTTCTCCGACTATGGTACCACCGCGGACTGCAGAGAAGCCAATTTCTTTCTTTCCTCTAGCCTGGCGATCCCCTGAGCGATCATATTTATACTCATATTCCATGTTAAGAACGCTATTCATAGCATCCGCTATAGCAAGTGCAGTTCCCGAGGGTGCATCCAACTTCTTATTATGGTGTCGTTCCACAATCTCAATATCAAAGCCTGCCTCGGCAAGATGCTTAGCAGCTTCCTGTACTAGCTTCATAATCAGATTAATTCCCATTGACATATTGGCAGAGCGGAGTATCGGGATTTGCTTTGATGCATCTTCAATCAAAGCCAAGTCATCACCTGTAAAGCCTGTTGTACATAGTACAATTCCAATTTTCCTGCTCGTTGCATAATCTAGCATTTCACCTAAGTTCTCTGGCGAAGAAAAGTCAATAATTACATCTGCTTTTACATTGCACTGTAATATGCTGTGGTAGAACGGATATTTATTATTCCTATCCGATCTTATGTCAACTCCAGCAACGATAACTGCGTTATCATCCTCCTCAACAATCTGAGTAATCACCTGTCCCATTTTGCCATTACAGCCTTTTAAAATGATACTTGTCATAAGTTCCTCCATTCGTAGTTTATAAAAAGGGCCTATTGTTATATTGTTGTTATTCCACAATCATTTAATGCATGAGCAAGGCGATCAGCATTTGCAGGCTCCATCTCGGTAAGAGGCGCTCTTAAGGGTCCTACTCCATATCCCATCAGATTCAAAGCTTTCTTCACTGGAATTGGATTCACTTCACAAAAAAGTGCATTAATCAACGGTAGATACTTTAGCTGAAGGTCACGACTGCCCTTTACGTCACCGTCTAAGAACTTAGCTACCATATCATGAGTCTGCCTCGGTATAACGTTGGATAATACTGAGATTACTCCCAATCCACCTAGGGACAATACTGGAACTATCATCTCATCACATCCAGAATACAAATCAATCTTTCCTTCGCAGAGTTGCATTATCTCTGCAACTTGAGCGATATTCCCGCTAGCTTCCTTAATACCAACAATATTCTTTACATTCTTGACCAGGGTCGCCACAGTTGCAGGTAGAATATTGCAGCCAGTCCTACCAGGAACATTATACATTATAATAGGTAGACTTACAGACTCAGCGATTGCTGTATAGTGTGCTATCAATCCCTTCTGAGTAGCCTTGTTATAATACGGTGTAACAACAAGTAGCGCGTCAGCACCAGAGTCCTCTGCCTCCTGTGACAGATAGATTGCTGTTGAAGTACAGTTCGAACCGGTTCCAGCGATTATCGGAACCCTCTTATCTGCCTTGGCTACTGCGAATTTGATGCACTCCAAATGTTCTTCGTGAGTTAATGTGGACGCCTCACCGGTTGTTCCACACACTATAATACTGTCAGTGCCTTCTGTAATCTGTTGCTCAATCAATTCTCCAAATTTGTTAAAGTCTACCTCGTTATTCTGTGTAAATGGTGTTACGATAGCAACACCTGCTCCTCTAAAAACTGCCATATTAAAAGCCTCCTTCAATTATGTTATTTGTTACATTACACTGCCGGGAGGCTTTAGCCTCCTTCAATAATTTTGTTTGCCTTCTACTTCCTATTGATATTTAAACGAAAAAAAAGCCGACCTGGAGTCGACACTAAAGAATAGGTAAAGTGTAACATGTTAGATAATTCCTCCATGCTACTACAATGCAAATATTCTTTAGGCAGCTCTCCATCAAGTTCTGATGACAGTCATATGGCTCTTAACCACATGCCCAACTGTAATGAATCAGGTTCATTCCAGCTTCGGCATCGTTTCCTTTCGACTGCGTTCTTCTATGCCTGACATATCCTGCAGTTTACTCTTAAACAATGCTCCTCTACCATAAGCAATATATTATCACTAATTTGTAATTTCATATTAACACCGTAATATATTTATGTCAATACGTTTTTCAATTCATGATCATTTTATATGAAATCATATGTTTTCTATTATAAAAAGCCCTATCTTCCTAATATCTACGTTATGCAGCGTGCTGTTTTTGGTGACTCAGCTGCAAATGTATATTTATAGGAAGATAAGGCTCTTTACATTATTATAAATAATATCTATGTTTGAATGACCCAATCAGATCTAATACTCTTCTAGATACTCCAGTTTGCTTACGGAGACCTCATAGGCCACTCTCTTTTCAAACTCAGTATCACTAATTTTCTTCTGATACTCACGACTCTGGATTCTACCCCAAATCTGAACGTGACCACCAACGGCAAAGCCTTCAGCAAATCTAGCATTTCTTCCCCAACTTATACATGGAATATAATCCGATTTACCATATGGACGATTTACAGCTAACAAAACATCCGCAATCTCCCTCCCCAGGGGTGTTTTACGGTAAATTGGTGGCTTACATACGAAGCCGTCTAAAAATATATGGTTTGGTTTAGCGTTCTCGGATAATTCCTCCTCGATTTTTATTTCCCTTGCAAATACTGATAATACCAGTTTGTTCTTACTCTCCTCATGTCGGTTATAAGATCTAAACTGTCCCAGAATTTCTGCAAATTTACCTCTGTAATCCTGCTTTACATCAATGAGACGTTCCGAAACCATAACCGGTATCATGTCATAGGAATTACTTAGTCGATTAACTAAGATCTCCAAAACATAAAACCCCTCTCCAAATACGTCATGGCTAAATGTAAATTCACTGATTACCTCTCCTGCAATACTTACTTGATTGTTATCAAATACTTTATCCGTCATATCGTACCTCTCCCTTCTCGACCGGCGTTCTTTTTGTGCCAATCCGCTCTAAAATGTGGGGCAAATTTCTCTGTTCAGTCAAAAACAGCTTTCATTCACCTATGATTATATATATGCAGATTTCCAGATTTTAGAAGTAAAAATATAAATTTATTATATTTTTACCAATATTTGTGACTTTATACAATTTAATTGAAGAATAATATTGATATTTCATGAAACACGCATTGATTTTTACTCTCGCCTTTGTTACAATATTAAAGTTGTTTGAAATCAGATGTTATGTTTATGAAAGAAGGGAATTATATTCATGAAGCGAGAAGATATAAGAAATATTGCTATCATCGCTCATGTCGACCATGGTAAAACCACCCTGGTAGACGAGTTACTAAAACAAAGCGGGGTGTTTCGGTCAAACCAGAATGTTATGGAACGTATAATGGACTCTAATGCAATCGAGCGGGAGCGTGGAATTACGATACTATCTAAAAATACCGCAGTATTGTACGAGGGAGTCAAGATTAATATTATAGATACTCCAGGCCATGCTGATTTCGGCGGAGAAGTAGAGCGCGTTCTTAAGATGGTTAATGGTGTCATTTTAGTTGTAGATGCTTTCGAAGGTCCGATGCCACAGACTAAATTTGTACTAAAGAAAGCTCTTGAGCTATCCTTACCGGTAATCATCTGTGTCAATAAGATTGACCGTCCGGAAGCTAGACCTAAAGAAGTGGTTGACGAAGTTTTGGAATTATTGATGGAACTGGATGCCCATGATTATCAATTGGATTGTCCTTTTGTATTTGCATCCGCCAGGTCCGGTGTTGCCACCTTAGAAATTGGTGAAGAAGCTACAAGTATGAAGCCTCTCTTTGAGACTATCATCAACTATATTCCGGCTCCTGAAGGAGATCCAGACAAGAGTACCCAGGTTCTAATCAGTACCATTGACTATAATGAGTATGTCGGCAGAATTGGGATAGGTAAAGTGGATAATGGTACGATTAAAATAAATCAGGATGTTGTCCTAGTAAATCATCATGATCCTTCTAAGCTTAATAAAGTAAAAATCAACAAACTATATGAATTTGATGGCCTAAAAAGGGTTGAGATTAATGAGGCAACCATCGGTACCATAGTAGCAATATCCGGAATTACGGATATTCATATTGGTGATACAATCTGCTCCATAGATAATCCAGAGGCAATACCCTTCCAGAAGATCTCAGAGCCAACAATTGCTATGTACTTTAACGTAAATGACAGCCCTCTAGCCGGAACAGAAGGTAAATTTATAACCTCAAGGCATTTAAGGGAACGACTATTCCGTGAGCTTAATACGGATGTCAGCCTCAGAGTCGAGCTAAC
>DATESP010000253.1:0-12793 GCA_035270645.1 Mobilitalea sp.
GGAGGTTAGGTGTGATACTATGTCAAATGTAGTTGTTAAAGACAATGAAACTTTAGATAGTGCTCTCCGCAGATTCAAAAGGAATTGTGCGAAAGCAGGTATTCAACAGGAGATCCGCAAGAGGGAGCATTATGAGAAGCCTAGTGTAAGACGTAAGAAGAAGTCTGAGGCTGCAAGAAAGCGTAAATTTTAATTAAATTTAAAACTTCCAATGGAATATCGTTGGAAGTTTTTTGTTGCCTTGAAATAGTCTACACAATGAAAAATTCTCATATATTATTAGCAGTATCTACTAAGTATAGGGGGCTGCTAATGCATCACAACCTAAAGTCATCCCATAATAATTTTAAAAAGAAGGCTAAAAATACATTATATCAAGGTATTGATACCAAGAAAAAAAACAAAATAGTACCAAAGTTATCTGTACTCGAGCAATTATCTGAACAACTACATCTTCCAGCAGATATTATTGCGGGGGCACCAATTATTACTGCTACCGGGCAGAATGAGATATGTTTAGAAAACTATAAGGGCATTATCGAATTTAATGGAAGCCTGCTTAAGGTTCAGGCTAAGTCCTGTAAGATATGCATTGAGGGAAAAAGACTGAATATCTTATATTTCACAGAGGATGAGATGCGGATAACAGGATTCATCCAATCAATCTATTATCGGTAATTCAAGGGGCAGGAGGATTATGGTATGCTAGTGAAACTGATAAACTGGCTTAGAGGGTATCTATCTATACAAATCCAAGGGAAATCTCCAGAAAGATTTATTAATTTATGTTGTAATAGAAAATTGTTTCTTTGGAACTTAGACAAAGTTGATGATAATTATCAATTTAATATCTCAATAAAGAATTATAGAAAGATAAAACCGATTGTCAGAAAAACCGGTCTGATTCCTAAAATACATAGAAAATATGGACTTCCCTTTCTGCTTCACCGTTACAGAAAGAGAAAATGGTTTTTAGCAGGAGTTATAATCTGTATCACAACTGTATATCTAATGTCTTTATTTATATGGAATATTAGTATTGTAGGTGGATCAAAATACACATCGGAGGCCATGCTTAAATTCTTAAATGGAAATAAGATATATGCAGGTATTAATAAGAGCAAGGTTGATTGCCAGGATATAGAGGATATAATAAGGCTTGCTTATAATGATATTGGGTGGGTTTCTGCCGAGATAAAGGGTACGAGGCTGATTATTAAGATTACCGAAACGAATATGCCTGTCCCGGCACAGAAAGCTATTGCACCAAGTCATTTAGTAGCTACAAAGGATGCCATAATTTTAAATGTTATAACTAGTGCTGGAACTCCTCTTGTTAAAAAAGGAGATATAGTAAAAAAGGGAGATATCCTTGTATCTGGGATACTTTCGGTTAAGGATGATTTTGATCTGATTATTGATAAAAAGCCTCTGATCGCCAGTGCTACCATCCAATGCAAATCATATTATGATTATCAAGATACATTTTCATTAAAGCATACGGTAAGGGTGTTTACGGACAAGACAAAAAAGGGTGTTTATATAGCTTGGACAGGTAAAAAAATTTATTTATATAAACCTAGATATTCCTTTGATAGGTATGATATAATTGTAAGCGAAAATACACTCCATGTGACGGATTCATTCTATCTGCCATTTCGATACGGTACAGTGACTACCAGAGAGTATAACGAACAGCAACGCTTGTATACTGAGGAAGAGTCAATTGCCATTGCGAAAGCGCGGTTAAAAAGATATTTTGATCGGTTAGCTGAAAATGGAGTTTTAATTTTAGAAAATAATGTTACAATATCAATTGAGAATAATATGTGTATCGCTAAGGGTAGAATTATAGTTGAGGAACCTGCATGGGAATATAGAACCATTGATGATAGTGAGTGGAGGATTGAACAGACAGATGAGCTTAATTGAGACAATCATAGATATACCGGTTGAACATGAGAAGAATATATTTGGCGGGTTTGATGCTTATGTAAAGATTATTGAAAAGACCTTAAATGTAACTATCATTGCTAGAAATGGTGAAATCAAGGTAGTCGGTGGGGCTGAGGAAGTTACTAAGGCAAAAAGCATATTTGTACAGCTAGTGGAGCTTTCTAAAAGGGGAAATACTATTACAGAGCAGAATGTTAATTATGCTTTATCCTTATGCTTTGATGATAAGGAAAGTGCTATCGTAGAGATAGACAAGGATTTGATCTGTCATACGATTAACGGAAAGCCAATTAAACCCAAGACCATTGGACAGAAATCCTATGTTGACCTAATCCGTAAGAAGATGATTGTATTCGGTGTAGGGCCTGCTGGAACAGGGAAAACGTATCTTGCTATGGCTATGGGTATAACGTCTTTCAAAAATGATGAGGTTAATAAAATTATACTTACACGACCTGCACTTGAAGCTGGAGAAAAGCTAGGATTTTTACCTGGGGACCTGCAAAGTAAGGTGGATCCTTATTTAAGACCTCTTTACGATGCCCTTTATCAGATTATGGGACCTGATGCTTTTATTAAGAATACTGAGAAGGGACTGATTGAAGTCGCGCCTCTTGCATATATGCGTGGAAGAACTTTGGATAATGCTTTTATCATACTAGATGAAGCTCAGAATACAACACCGGCACAGATGAAGATGTTTCTTACCAGAATTGGTTATGGGTCTAAGGTCGTAATTACAGGTGACCTCACCCAGAAGGATCTTCCTCAAGGTACAAAATCCGGTCTGGATGTTGCATTAAAGGTATTAAGCAAGATTGATGATATTGGGTTTTCATATTTGACTAGTCAAGATGTTGTTAGACATCCTCTAGTTCAAAAAATCGTAAAAGCATATGATTCTTATGAAGATAAGCTAAAAAGAAGAGAAAACCTACAGAACGATCAGAACAGAAGCAGTAAACTTCGTAATGGGATTTATAAATCAGAGAAAATCAGGGGTAACCGTTATGAAAACAAGTAAAAACAATTTATTTGGGATTACCATGATGCCTATTATGTCTGGAATTATAGTCGTTGTATTAGGTTTTTTAAATAATGCTGCTAAGCTGGAAATAGCAAAGACTGGGATACTGACACTGATACTTACGACGGCGGTTGTATTCTATATCCGTATGCAGAAGGATAATATCCTTAGCGGAAAATATGCTAATAGTATCCTTTTGATTAGCTATATTTTGTCAATTCTATTGATTCTCTTGCCAATTAAGCCAGATATATTCAGCTTCTGGATGCTTGGCGGATTTATAGTGTCATTATTGATTGATAATAAACTTGGACTTATTATATATTTTAATCTGACATTTATTATTTGTATCTCTTTATCACTCCAACTAGAGGATATCATACGTTTTCTAGTTTTAGGTATTCTTATGTACACTCTTACTGGAGCGTTAAAAAATAAGTCCACTGTCATCTACGCATCTATCATTATGTTATCTACAAATATAACCCTAGCCTTTATAATCAATAACTTTATATTTGAAAAAAGTATGAACTACAATTATTTGAGTTCTTTTTTCAGTATACTAACGGTACTCGTTACCGCCTTTTTACTGTCTATGCTATATGAACGTAAGTTAACTAAGAGTAAAGAGATGGAACTTGGAAATACAGATATAGTAGATACCAATTCTTCAGATGAGGATACTACTGATACAATGGCCGTAGAAGAATTAACAGCAACAGGCCTGTTAATGAATAATGACAAGGTTCAGTCAAATATATCTGATGTAGGACAACCATTAATATATCCTGATCATGGAGCAAGGACAAGCTATGAATTATTAATTGCTGATGATAATGTGTTACTGAAAAGAATAAGAGAATATTCAGAGGCTTTATATCAGCATTCGGCTATGATTGGAGATATATCAGAACGTGCTGCCAACCTAATTGGTGCTGATCCGACACTTGCAAAGGCTGGTGGACTATATCATGAGGTAGGCAAAATCATTGGCAAGGATTATATTGAGGAAGGCCAAAAAATAGCAGATGAGTATGCGTTTCCTAATGCCTTAAAGGAAATACTCCGACAGCATAACATCAAGCATGAAAAACCAGCCTCAGTGGAAGCTGCAATTGTTATGCTGACTGATAATGTGCTATCTACGGTTGAGTACATAATAAAAACAGGAGATAATAAGTTTACTTCTGACAAAATTATTGATAACATCTTTCAAATGAGAATGGACAAAGGTACTTTTGATGAATCCGGCTTATCTTTAAAGGATTATAAAGTATTAAAAGAATTTTATCAAAACGAATACAATAAAAGAGGATAGAGGTACAAGCTTATGACCCTTCATATTGAATATGAAGCCGAAGGTAAACCGGAATTAAATTATGAGGAACTTCTAAACAAAGTAACTAATGCATGTTTAGATTATGAAAATTGTCCTTATGAAGTTGATATTAGTATACTACTTACCAGTGATGAGGAGATTCAAGAGATTAATAAGGAGTTTAGGAACATTGATTCTCCAACGGATGTTCTATCATTTCCTACAATCAATTATGAAAGTCCCGGAAATTTTACTGGATTTGAGGAGAATAATGCAGATTGTTTCCATCCTGAGACTGGAGAATTACTGTTGGGTGATATCGTAATATCCGTTGATAGAGCCCTCAATCAATCAAAGGAATATGGTCATACCATGCTTAGAGAGATAGCTTTTCTAACAGCACACAGTATGCTCCATTTAATGGGATATGACCATATGACTGAGAAAGAACGAATCCAAATGGAAGCGAAGCAGGAGGATATCTTGCAAAGGCTTCAAATATTAAGATGATACCTATTCTTTAGATGATTAAGGTAATTTATGAGGATAATAGCATAATCAGAAAGGCATATATAACATGAAAAAATCAGTATTATACTTATTTTTTGTTTTATTAGTATTGGTAATGATGGGATGTAAAAAAGATAAAGGGAACCCCGATGATGGATCAGATAAAGAGAATACTGAAATCACAGTTACACCGGTTCCCACATTAGTACCAACACCGACTTTAGCACCGACACAACCACCTGTCGCTGTGGTGGAACCGGGTCATGAGGGTGAAATGATAAGTACTCTTTCTGGACTTTGGGTACCGGAAGAGATCGGCAATAAGCGTCCCTTTGCATATCAGTTTAATAATTTTAAAACTGTCAGGAATCAATGGGGCATCAGTCAGGCTGATATCGTTTATGAAGCTTTGGTTGAGGGAGGTATTACAAGGTTACTTGCTATAGGTGAGAATTTCACCGGAGACCGTATTGGTTCAACACGTAGCTCAAGACATTATTTTGTTAGTATTGCAGACGAGTATGATGCGATTTATATACATTTTGGTAAGACAAAGTATGCCAAGGCTAAGATTAAGAAACTGGGTATCGATAATTTGGATGGAGAAACCGGTATCGGTAGTACAGTATTTTACCGTGATAAGACGATGAAGGCCCCTCATAATGCATTTGCAAGCTTAGAAAGAATTCAGGCAGGTATTAAAGAAAAGGGGTTTGAGACGGTACATGCAGAGGGATATAAGCCGCATTTTAATTTTTATGCTGAAGACACTAACCTTATTTCCAGTAAAGTGGCCAACAAGATAACGATTGATTTCTCCGGATACAATACGCCCTATCTTAAATATAATTCTGAGGACAAGCTATATTACCGCTATCAATTTGGCGAAGTCCATAAGGATTCGAATACTGGTAAGCAATTGGCCTTTAAGAATATTATTGTTCAGTTTGTAAAAGAGTGGGATATTGATAAAAATGATTATCAGACCATGGATATTGAAGACGCAAGCGGAAAAGGCTACTATATAACTAATAACGGTAAGGTTGATATAACCTGGAAGAAGAAAGAAGCGAGCAGATGGATGAGATATTATGATGCCGCGGGAAATGAATTGACAATAAATCCGGGTAAGACTTTTATTGCAATATTTCCAAATAATCGAACTGAAGATGTAGTGATTGAATAGAGGAGAAGGACATGGCTTCGAATAGTAAATCAAATAATTTTTTAATACAGGGAAGTATTTTGGCGGTAGCCTCAATATTCGTAAGGCTGATAGGATTATTATATCGTATCCCTATGACCCGAATTATCGGAGATGAGGGTATGGGTACTTATAATATAGCCTTTGAAATCTATAACACAGCGCTTATATTATCCTCCTATGGCTTGCCTCTGGCAGTCTCAAAGCTTGTTGCCGCAAGAGGAATACGTAAGGAATATAGAAATTCGTATAATTTATTTCTTGTTTCCCTAGCCTTTGCTATGGTCATAGGTCTGATTGCATCATTAATCTTATTCTTTGGAGCAAACTTCTTCGCAACGGTAATAAATGAAGATCCTTATGCAGCACTTCCATTAAGAATACTGGCTCCAACGATATTTGTATTCTCAGTAATGGGGGTATTTCGTGGTTTCTATCAGGGAAAGAATTCAATGATACCGACAGCTTTCTCCCAGGTGCTTGAGCAGGTAATTAATGCAATTGTCAGCGTAGCAGCCGCTTATCTTCTCATGAGAAATTATAGTGCTTCTATTAATGTAACCTCATATGGTGCAGCAGGTGGAACCTTGGGAACATTAGTAGGTGCGGTTGCAGGACTTTTATTTCTATTGTTTGTATATGTTTTATATCGTCCTTTCCTCATAAAACAAGTACGAAAGGATACTACCGATTATACTGAATCATATAGCACGATTCTAAAACTAATAATCGTCACGGTTCTTCCTATTATCCTTAGCCAGACAGTATATCATATTAATGGAGTAATTGATAATTCGTTATTCAGTAAACTTATGGTGGGTAAGGAAATGACCGCTTTTGACCAGAAGGTGTTCTCGGGTGATGCTCTAGGAAAATTATATTCAGATGAAAATCTTCGTGTATTAATAGGTAAATACGGTAATAAATATCGTACGCTTACCAATCTACCGGTTGCGATAGCCTCTGCCATAGCGGCTTCAATAGTAACAAGCATTACTGCAGCAAAGGTAAGAGGTATGGATAGTGCGATCCGCAGCAAGACCCACGCTGCAATTAAATTTAACATGATAATTGCGATTCCATCTGCAGTAGGCATGGGTGTTCTAGCCTATCCGATACTAAATATGTTATTTCCAGGTGCACATCAGATGGATGCTAATTTTATACGGCTCGGTTCGATTTCAATCGTATTTTATTCTTTGTCTACCGTATCAACCGCTATTTTACAGGGAGTTAACAGGTTGAAGGTTCCAGTGATTAATTCAGCGATATCCTTAGGACTCCATGTTGTTCTAGTATTTGTATTACTAAAATTCACTTCGCTTAGTACCTATTCTCTGGTAATAGGTAATGTGACCTTTGCACTGGTGGTATGTATCCTGAACTGGCTTTCTATTGAAAAGTATTTGAGATACAAGCAGGAGATATTAAAAACGTTCGTTATACCGTCGGTAAGTGCAGGATTAATGGGTGTCGCTACTTACTTTATATATAAGGGACTTCACATACTGACCGGTAGTAATATTATCTCGACTCTATTGTCACTACTCACTGCAGTTATCATCTACTTAGTATTGTTATTATTTATGAAATGTTTAGATGAGGAAGAACTAAATAATTTGCCGAAAGGAAAGTCGCTGGTAAGACTTCTTAAGAAGTTACATATGCTTTAATAGAATGAATTGTATAAATAAGTAAATAATGGAGAATAATATATGCCAAAGGAGTGGTTTCATATGAGACTCAAAAAGGCATATATATACATCCTAAGTTTCTTCAGTCTGGCATTTATGTTTAGTGCATGTTATTATTTGAGCTACCAGCATGCTTTAACAAATTTTAATAAAAGAGCAATTGAGCGAGGGCAAGAGTATGCGTTAATTGAAGATAATAGAGCACCTACCGGAGTGCCTCAAACATCTGAGGAGAACGCTGTCACAGTAGGTAAACAACCATCAACTACAATTCTTCCTACAACTAGATATGTTCTGGAAATTTATAACCACAATACTAGTACTACAACAAAGGATGTCTTAAATCCTCCAGGCTATTTAGTAGGACTTACGAAGGAAGAGGTTGAGCAATACCTTATCGATTACATGAAGGATTTGACACTATCTGAGTATAACAAAGGTTTAAAATCCTTTGAACTGATTTCATTTTCAGAAGAGGAGATTCACCTACGGAAGAGCTATGATGAGGATATCGTCCCATTCCGGTTCTATGTAGCTGTCAAAAATGGATATGTTATCGTGTATAACAGTGACTTAAAATCCGTATTTGAATATACTCATATTGAAGCGAAATATCTTTCCGAAGAAGATAGGAAGGCACTTAGTGTGGGAATCTATGTTGACAACCGCGATGAATTATATGCACTTCTAGAAAGCTATTCAAGTTAGAATCATATGGCTGCTATTAACATTGATACTCTGAATTACAGAGTTTTGATGGTTGTAGCAGCTTTTTATATATCAAGAGTTAGAATTGTATTAACAAAGGATTAGAAGAGAAAGAAATACTTGAATTAATAGGCAAGGTCAAATATAATATAACAAATGAAAAGCCGAAATAGTAGGCAAGGTCAAATAAAGTATATTGGTTGAAAAGCCGATTTGGGGGAATATAAATTGGAGTACGATATTATCATCGTTGGTGCAGGAGCATCTGGTCTGGTGGCTGCCATAGCTGCTGCAAGTATGGGAAGTAAGGTTATAATAATTGAACAGAAGGAAAAAGCCGGTAAGAAGCTTTTGGCTACCGGAAATGGGAAATGCAATTTTACAAATCTAGTTCAAACTCCCGAGTGCTACCGCTCAGAGGACTGCACTTTTGCAATGAAGGTACTTTCTAATTTTGGTTATCACCAAACCATAGCATTCTTTGAAAAACTCGGTATAGTCCCAAGAAATCGGCAGGGTTATCTGTATCCGAATTCTGACCAAGCCTCTAGCGTAGTACAAGTATTATTAATGGAATGCGAGCGTCTTCAAGTTAGACTGGTATATAATGAGCAAGTTATAACAGTTTCCAAAAAAGAGCTGATGGATAATCCAGAACAGTTAAGCAATCAATTTCAAGTAACCACGCGGTCCAAGGAGGAAACAAAGCACCATACCAGTTATTATGCGCGAAAGCTAATACTTTGTTCAGGTGGTTGTGCCTCCCCAAAGCTTGGCTCGGATGGAAGCGGTTATGTACTGGCAGGAAAGTTAGGGCATGGATTGATAAAACCACTTCCGGCTCTGGTTCAGTTAAAGTCACCCGATAAGTATTTAAAGACACTTTCCGGGGTAAGGACGACTGGCAGAGTTACAGCAATATCAAAACAACGATTACTTGCAGAGGAAGAGGGAGAACTGGTATTTACCGATTATGGTATCTCAGGAATCCCAGTCCTACAGCTTAGCCGATTTGTTGCAAAAGCACTTGACCTGGGAGCTGATACTTATCTTACTATTGATTTTCTTCCGCAATATAGCCGTGAAGAGATTGCTATAAAATTAAAGGATAGGATTAAACAGAATACAGATAAGAACTTGGAGCAAATGTTGGTAGGCTTATTTAACAATAAATTATCCTATGTCATGATACTACAGGCTAAACTGGATCCATATAAGAAAGTAAAAGGGCTGAAAGAGCAGGAAATATCACAGTTAGTACAACAGATTAAACAGTTTACGATGCAAATTAATGGCACAAACTCCTTTGATAATGCTCAGGTCTGTACCGGTGGTGTTCCGACATATGAGGTTGATCCAATTACTCTAGAGTCTAACAAGTGCCATAATCTCTATCTATGTGGTGAACTATTAGATGTAGATGGTACCTGTGGGGGCTATAATCTGCAATGGGCATGGAGTACCGGATATCTTGCTGGAAGTGCCGCCGCCAGACAAGTCTGATATATCTTAGAAGTTAAGATGTGAATACAACATAACTAGATATAGATTAGTATTCTATACACGATTATTGAAAGGACGCATAAATATGCTTCGAATAGCGCAGATTAAACTGCCAATTAGTCATTTACAGGAAGCTATACCAGCTGCAGCAGCAAAGGCTCTTAAGATTTCTACTGATAAGATTGAATCATATTCTATCGTTAAAAAGTCCCTCGATGCAAGGAAGAAGAATGATATCAAATATATCTATACAGTAGATGTGAAGCTTTTTGGAACTGCAGAATGTGAACAAGATATCATAAACAGGGCAAAGAACGTAAATATTACCCTTTCAAAACAATCAAAATATGAATTTCTTCCAATAGGGAAGGAGCCCTTAGCCCATCCACCCGTCGTAGTCGGCACAGGTCCTGCAGGATTATTCTGTGCATACCTACTGGCTAAGCACGGATATCAGCCAATTGTCATAGAACGTGGATATGAGGTGAGTCGCCGAGTTAAAGAGGTAGAACTGTTTTGGAAGGAAGATTTGCTAAATCCTGAATGTAATGTACAGTTTGGGGAAGGTGGAGCTGGTACCTTCTCGGATGGTAAATTAAACACCATGGTTAAGGACAACACAAACCGTCATCCTTTTGTTATGGAAACCTTTGAAGCCCACGGGGCACCTCCAGATATCCTATTCCTAAATAAGCCGCATATCGGTACTGATAGGCTTCGCGCAGTTATAATAAATATGCGTAAAGAAATTCTCCGTATGGGTGGAGAGGTAAGTTTTGACACAAAGCTGACGGATTTAATATTAGAAAATGGAAAACTAGTGAAGATTGAGCTAAATCATAAGGAAATTCTACCTTGTGACGCCTTAGTTACAGCTATAGGCCACAGTGCAAGAGATACATTTTCCATGTTTCAGGAACGAGGCCTTCTACTTTCACCAAAGGCATTTGCAATTGGACTTAGAATAGAGCATAAGCAGAGTAAGATTAGCCGTTCACAGTATAGCGATAACTATATACACCTTCCGCCTGCAGACTACAAGCTGACTCACCAGAGCAGCTCTGGCAGGGGAGTATATTCCTTTTGTATGTGCCCAGGTGGCTTCGTAGTGAATTCCTCTTCAGAAGAGGGGCACCTAGTAGTTAATGGTATGAGTAATTATATGCGGGATGAGGATAATGCTAATTCAGCCATCGTAGTTACTGTAGGACCAGAGGATTTCAAAAGCTCAGACCCCTTAAGTGGGATCGCTTTTCAGAGAAAATGGGAGGAGTCAGCGTATAAAAAGGGGAAGGGAAAGGTACCGATTCAATTATTTAGCGACTTGTTAAATGACCGTGAAAGTGTTACAATAGGTGGTATTACACCTTTAATACGTGGTTCATATCGACTGACTAACTTAAGGAGCTGTCTTCCCGATGAGGTCACAGATTCGATTATAGAAGGGATATCAGCCTTCGACAGAAGAATTAAGGGCTTTGCTGATGAAGAAGCAGTATTGTCAGGTATTGAGACTAGAACCTCTTCCCCAGTGAGAATTCACCGTAATGAAACCTTGGAAAGTAATATCAAGGGCATTTACCCTTGTGGGGAAGGTGCAGGCTATGCAGGAGGCATTACCTCAGCTTCAATAGATGGAATGAAGGTATATGAGGCCTTAGCTACGAAATTCCACCCGATTTATTAATATTAAAGTACGAATCAGTACTTGCTCACCGATTTCAGGCGAGATATACTCAATAGAAATTATACGAAAGATATCATTGTTATGCGGAGGATATATATGTTTTCAAGAGAAAATTTAAAGGATAAGAAAAGAATAGTAATCAAAATTGGTTCATCTTCCTTAACCTATACCGAAACAGGAAGCTTAAATATGGATAAGATAGAACGACTAGTCCGCATCTTGACCGATTTAAGGAATCAGGGCAAGGATGTCGTTCTCGTAAGCTCGGGAGCGATTGCAGTTGGCAGGAAAGCTTTGGCTTTATCAGAAAAACCGCAGGAACGCTCTATGAAGCAAGCCTGTGCTGCTGTCGGCCAAGCCAGATTGATGATGGTTTATCAGAAACTATTTGCAGAATATAATCAGATAACAGCTCAGATATTGATGACTAAATATACCATGATTAACGACATCAGTAGGGGAAATGCTCAAAACACCTTTGAAGAACTGTTTAAGATGGGCGTAATTCCAGTCGTGAATGAGAATGACACTGTATCAACAGACGAATTAGATTTTGGTGATAATGATACTTTATCAGCTATCGTTACTGCCTTAGTCGGAGGCGATTTACTGATTCTGCTATCTGACATTGACGGTCTGTATACAGACGATCCACATATGAATAAAGATGCAACCTTAATTGATTGCGTTAATGAAATAAGTGAAGAATTATCTGAGATGGCAAAGACATCTACGGGTGGTTCCTTTGGAACCGGTGGTATGGCAACAAAAATATCAGCCGCTAAGATTGCTACCTCGTCTGGCGCTGACATGGTTATTACAAATGGAGAACATATGCGTAGCATTTATGGTATTCTTGATGGAAAAGATATCGGCACCATATTTCTAGCTCATAAAGCAGAAAATTTTAATATTATGGACTATATTAGTACCATACAATATCTTAATTAACAAGACAGATTCAAAGGGTAGGTATATATATATATTGTAAAAAAATTGGCCTTGCTGAGTGAGAAAGTCTTAGATTATCTCAGATTAAGTTTAAAGGTCGTAATGAAAGGCATGGTTTAATGGACAATTTACAGATTACTCGTATCAATGAATTATATCATAAATCTCAGAATGTTGGATTGACCGAGGAGGAAGCCGCGGAACAGATCAAACTAAGAAGCGAATATATTGCAGC
>DATESP010000254.1:0-5507 GCA_035270645.1 Mobilitalea sp.
CCGATGATAATGGGCATTCATATCCTTCCACCCTTTATGAAGCCTAGGTGTATCCCATATTACCTGTGGGTCAGGGCGTACCAGGATATAATTACCCCAGCGCTCCAGCTTCTCACCATTTGAAGTATCTATCACTTCATAGTCCTTCCAATTATCTGCTACCCACATAATGTTCTCTCTTTCTATAAATAATAAAGTACGCTTCAGTGTACTCGCCTAGTGCGTATAACGAATTCAAAATTATTATTACTATATTATACTAATATATATCGCCACATTATTATACCTCAGCCAATAATCAATTACAACCAATATTACATGTATACACATATACACATATGCAATTCCATTTGTCATGACCAACATGTATGCCCTCTGAGTTCATATGTGCCATGGAGTACACAGGCACATACATTCATACTAACCCTATAGGATGTCGCTATTCGGCATCTTAAAACCCAGAAGAAGCTTGGGATGAGCACCCTCATATGTGAATTAATGCTTTGCAAATTCACATTGTTCATTTCAAGGTTCTTCCTGTGTGAAGATGTTCTTTCTTCACACTAACTTACACGATGCTGCTTCGCAGCATCTCCAATGCCCGGAAGAACAAGGAGTTCGCACCACTGTGCGGACTTCGCAGTTCTTCCCGTGTGAAGATGTTCTTTCTTCACACTATGAATTCATGGTATCTGTGATAATATCGATACACGCTAGCTTCTCAGCATTATCACTGCATTTTTCCAATGAATATATTACATAGTCCATTACTTCTTTATGACTCTTAAAGAAAACAGGCATCTTATTTAAGGTGTTTGCCATAACAGCACGAGCAACCATCCTATCACGCCCTTCAAAAAGTGCGGTAAGCTCACTAATCAGTCGACTGGCCTCTAATTCTATTCTATCCTCCGTAACAGGATTGCTTGATTTTATCTCATAGAAATCAATAAAAATACTATTAGATAATAGACTCTTGCTAAGGAGCAGAATATTCAATAATTTATCTGCCATGATACCTTCAACCAAATTTCTGTGATTAAGCTCAACATGATAGAGTGCTTCCTCCATCGTAGTAAGATTATAGCTTAACTCCTCTTGAACACCTTCAAGCATTCCAAATTGTGCAAGAAGTCCTTCCTCTGGCTCATGTTTCTCATTGGATGCAAATTCACCGTTAATACTACGTATAATTTCTTTTGCAGCTTCAACTTGCTTTTCTATCGGGCTCGTACTCATTCCGGTATATGGGAAACATATAAGCATGGCATATACATTGTTAATAATTTCCTGAAGGCTGTAATAAATGGAGGTTTCTGACTCTAACATAAGTGCAGTCTCCCTAAGGCAATTGCTAGCCTTCTCATATTCTACTTTATCTATATTCTTATAGTCAATACGCTCCAGGAATTCCTTCTTCTTCAAAAGCTCCGAATAATTAGTCTTCATATCTGTTCCGGAGTCCAGCATAGCTGAGGTGCGGAGCATGTACAGATAACTATTAAGGGAGTCTTCCTCTGCACCGAGGTATTCATGTATGCTGCCTCTAACCAGATCAAAATACTTATGTCTGGTAATTCTTACAGGAAGCTGTCCGACAACCTCTCTAATCTTATCATTAATAATTACATTATCCTCTGTGTCGTAGATATACCTTAATATATCTCTGGCGAAATCCTCGTCTACAGTCAGGTTATTATCGTCTTTAAAACGATATTCTACACGGTTTAGGATATATTCATAGATTTGAAAAATATCTGTATATGATGTAAGAAGCTTCATCCTGTTCATAATATCATTGCGAAGCGTATCCACCTGATGAACTGCTTTTTCTAGTTCGCTTCCGCTATGTGCCTGAAGTATACCAGAGCTTATTATCTGATTTAACTGCTGAACGAATTGGGTGGTAGCCTCGCTCCACCGGTCCCCCTCTTCGCAGTATACCTCATAAAAAGCATAATAATGCATTGCTAGCCTGGCCGAAGCAAAGGTATGGTATTCATCTGCCATATAATTAAAAAACCTTGGTATGTTCTCCTCGAGCAGCTTATTGTTTAAAATATCTCTGTAAATTATCTTTATTGTTTTGTCCATGTCATATCCATCCTATTATATTCATTCGTTTTGTAGACTGTCACAATGATTTGTTTTTTGATAATGTCTTATGCAAGCTGATGAAATCAGATGCTGTTATCAGGAGGCCAATTACGGCTGCCAATATTATTAACATAACATGCCCCTGGTTAAGAATACCTTCATTGTCACCAAATACCATTATATCAGTAAAGCCTTGAATAAACCAGCTATTTGGTATAATATTTAGTAACTCTCCGGAGATAAACTGATAAAAACCAGTCAGCAAATAATAAAAACCTAAGCCACCAGTAACCAGTATCAATATCGAACAAAGCATCTGATAAGTAATAATACTTTTCACCAATTTCGCAATCAGTATAAATATACCTGCCATTACAATTGCATATAGGAGAATCAGCAGATAAGAGCTGATGAAAATTCCAACCTTCAATGAAGCCATCTGTCGATAAATAAGGAAGGATAGTATCAAGGCAATAATTCCCTCCATAAATACTACAGATAAGATATTACCAATATCCATTTTAATAGGATGAAAACGTGATATCTTCAGCCTCTGATCTAAACACATTTCCTTATCTCTAACAACCCCTGAAATCAAGAACATCGCGATAAACGCTACTAATATCCCAAGAATTCCAAATATCAGTTGATTATAAAGCAATGAATTAGTAATTGGCTCTTCTCCGGCTAACTTTCCTCCCGGGTTCTCATAAATCATTTGAAAGGCAAAATCAAAATCAGGGCTATTGTTCAATAGACTTGCTACATAATCTTTATACATAGGAACACTATGCTTTGATCCTTCATATGAAATACCCTGATATAATCTAATACTTTTATATAGTGAAATTGGAAAAATCATTTCACCTGCAACTATATCGGAAATAATTGAAGCCGATTTGTTATCACCTACAAAATACATCGAAATCAGTCCGTCCGGATTACCGCTCGTTAATTTTTTCTCATAACCTTCCTCAATCACGAATATCGCATTTATCATCTCATCAAGCAGCAGTTTATTTAATTCCCTCTCACTTTGCTCCACTATCCTAAGGGCAGGTACCTGTGATAATCTACTCACCAACTCTACTGACTCTGTACTTTTATCATAATCTACAAAGCCAACCGGTATAGCACTCTGTTCTGTGGATGAAACCGTAAGTGATAGTATTACAAAGGAGAAAATAACTACAGCTGAAACTAATGCCACCAGTGTGGTCATATCCTTAACCATCAGCCTCACTCTCAGAGAAAATATGCAAGCTACATCATTAATAAAGCTTGAAACACTATGCTTCCTCATAACTTACTCTCCTCCTTTGATAGAAAAGTAAGGTACCCACCATAAATAATCCCGAGATAGCAAACAGTGTTATACTATTTCGGATTGGAATATTCAGCTGATCCTTATTCAACCGGATTATGCCTTCCATAATGTAGTAATTCGGAGTAATCCTAGACAGTCGAAGGATATCCTGCGGCAAGAACATAATTGGAACAATTCCTCCTCCAATAACAATAAAATAGAAGACCAAAAGGTTACCCACCAAGATAAATCGCTGAGTTGTCTCAAAGAATGCGCTGAGTAGCATGGACAATGTGACACAGAAAAGTGCAATGCAACAGGAATAGAGAATGACCACGCCAGTGGGTATACTGCACTTGATAATGCAGATTGCGAGTATTGTAAAGACAGCAAGCACGGTTGACAGGAAGAGTATCTTAGCAATCAGAAAATGATAGATTGGTATCTGAGTGGTCATTATCCTTGTAAAGGTCCCCTGCCTTATTTCCCTAAGCACTCTAAAACCCGCATACAATCCTGCATACATCAGAGTCATTACTAATATAGAAATCACATAATACTCACTAACTTTAGTCGGTGGAAATGTATCAATCTCCTTGTAATTAAAAAATGCTTCCTTTCCAAGTGCGGTAAAGATGAGATCTAGGGATATCGTGGTATTTGTCTTAGAAATCAGTGACTTGTCCATCCCATCATTCTCCATGATTTCATACAAGCTGACTGCATTTACTTCAACAGCAGAGATATATTTTTCATAGCTTTCCAAAACATTTTGGAACAGTATAGCTTTTGTAGTATCTTCAATATTAATATTGACTTTTATCGGAAGATGCTCGATATTAACCATATTCTCCGCAAAACCCTTCGGTATCTCCAGATATATATCCAGTTCACCCTTGTCAAAGGCTCCTCTTATCTCATCATTTTCGCCGATAACTACTGAAATCATGCTAGAAAAGGTATTACTGGCATTAAAGTAATCCAGAAGCAGATTGGAATATGAGCTATCATCATTATTAATCACCCCAAGCTTAAGAAAATCAGAGTTCCGAGCCTGTGAGGCCTTCTTATTATAAGAAGTGCCTATTATTAATATAATAAGCACTGTTATGATACATATCCATATTTTTTTGTCTGAGAATAATTCCTTGATTTCCTTGGTGATTGTATTTAGCATAATAATAACCATGCCTTTCTTCATAACCTACAAACTTTGTTTGAGAAAATCTTAATTATTGACATGCTCATGGGTAAATAGATGATCCATGCAATATTCATAATTACCATCACATTTTGAGCAAAATCTAAATTCCAACTGGTCATTATCAAGCTCAGTCCTGCCACATACAGCACATTTATGCCTAGTTACGATACTCTTGCCCTGCATATTAACAACATTGCCAGTATTTCTTCCCTCATTCATTTGCTTACGAAATTTGGCTTTACGATCAAATTCCTTCGGTGAGAACATCTGGTTCTTCCGCGTAGCAAAGAAAAATATTACGAAGTTTAATAGAGAAACAACAATTGAAATAATTCCATAGTAATAGCCTGCATCTACACATTGATAAATCATATAAATGTAAAAAGCACCACTAATCCATGACAGATACTTTACCTTCACAGGAATGATAAAATAAAGTAGAAATTGTGTGTTAGGAAACAAGGCTGCAAAAGCGAAAAACAATGAACTATAAATTAAATCTAATGGATTATTTGTAAGCATAGCACTCACACTTAGAATAGTATCATAACCCAGAATATTATATGAGGTAATAATATAAGTAATTAACGCCGCTAGAATATTAAGTAACACGCCTGAAAAGAAATAGAAATTTAAGCGGAAGGTGCCCCACGCGCGTTCCAATGTATTGCCTATCATATAGAAAATATATGCTTTTAATAATACATAGATAATATTATTCATAAAGTTAATCGGAATTAGAAAAGTAACTAATCTCCATACCTGTCCCTTCATGATCATATTAAATTCAAGACCTAACATAGAGATTAAAGACGGGTTGGTCATTCCGATAATCAATCCTAGCGCATATAGTACGATAACATATTTCATAAGGTTCGGGATTGCATACCTGCCAAACCT
>DATESP010000255.1:0-5865 GCA_035270645.1 Mobilitalea sp.
AAAACTCTCCATAATCCGGAGAGGTATGTATATCGCTTTATTAAGATTATCTTAACAGCAATGGTATATACATCCCTACGCCGGCATTGTCCGGATCAGGTATGAAGCAGTTCTCACAGCTTCAGGGTTTAAAACATAAAAGTTTCCTCTCAGCCTAATTTATTAGGCACCCCTTGTTCTTTGAAAGTGTAGCATAAGCATTATATACTGTCAAGTAGAATTTGGAAGTGGTTTATTACAAGTAATTACTGGCGTTACTGTTCACTCATTAGTCAGCGCGAGGTGTTTTACGCAAGTAAAACCCGAGAACTTCATGCGCCAAAGTGCTCTTTTTGCACTTTGTGTGCATAATTGTTGCTGTGAACGAGGTACGAGTGAACAGTAACTTACTGGCAAATACCCACTTTCCGACTTTTTTAAAAATCATATAATTTAGCAGATAGGAGTGGCATATGATAGATAGTAGAATAGTTAGGGGGATTTTGTGTGAACAAGTTGATGAACAAGAAGCTAGTACTGATTATATGTATTACCTTAATATATATGTTAGGTATAAAAAAACTGCAGGGAGGTATTGTAGTTGATCAGGCTGCACCCGCTTTTAGCGAGTTACACAGTATTGAGCTAATGGCTATAATGGAGAATCGGATGGCACGAGAGTATGACTCAGAAAGTAGCCAGACAGCAACTGAGGAATTACCTGACTATACGAGACTCTATCCTGATCTTTATACGGTATATAATTTACCGGAAAATACTGAGACTGAAAAGAAGATTGCATATCTAACCTTTGATGACGGGCCTAGTGGGAATACCTTTGAAATCCTTGACATCCTAGAGGAAGCAGACGTAAGAGCAACTTTCTTTATTGTTGGTAGCACTATCACTGACGAAGGTGAAAGCTGTTTAAGGAGGATGAAGAACGAAGGACATACCATTGGTATACATACCTACTCACACTTATGTAATGAGATTTACTGTTCGGTAGAACGTTTTCTAAACGATTTTAATACGGTATACCAGCAGATTTACGATATTACAGGGGAACGGGTAAATATATACCGATTCCCCTGGGGAAGTAATAATGGATATAGCAAGGACATCAAGGATTCCCTAATGGATGAAATGGAACGAAGGGGCTTTAACTGCTATGATTGGAATGTGGATGCTAATGATTCTGTCGGAAGGCCGACATCCTACTCCATACGGCATAATATAGAAAAGGATCTAAAAAATCAAGATCATCCAATTATTTTGATGCATGACTCTGTCATCAATGATCTGACAGCGCAAGCCCTACCGGATGTCATCCAGATGATCAAAGATAAGGGCTATGAATTTGATACTCTTGAAAATCGGGAGCCCTATCAATTTAACTGGTAGTGAGAGAATACTAAGGAAGGCATTCTCTTATGTGAATGAGGATTACTATTTTACTCTGCCATTCTGGTGACGGCTACATATATTCCTGAGATAGCGTACCATGTAGGGAAATCTACAATTCCATTAGCCGGCAGATCGAAGGTTTGCTGGAAAGCTCTTACGGCATCTGCTGTATTTTGGTCATACTGACCGGTTACGGCAACCTTTGGAACGACCATGTAGGTATCAGAAATACGATTCAACTGTTCCTGAATCATTCTGACATTATTACCACTAGAACCGATATTCAGATTCTGTCCAGGCCACGAGGCCGGAACTCCAGAGACCTGAGGTGCAGTATTAATAAAAATAGAGCTCCCATAAAAATTTCTTAGTATACTGATTGCATCCATGCCCTGATCGCCCAAGTCCTTAGAGCCCCATTGAGTCATCCAGTTTGGACAGTGAACCTTATTGCCATCGCAGTATTGCGTAAGGATTGGCTGCCTTACGTTTGGACGAGATAGATAATTGACGAATAACTGGTCTACTACAAGGCTGATATTATTATAGATATTTCGTCCAGGAATCCATTTATGATCAAAAGCAGTGGAGGAGGTTACTGTAAAATTATATCCCTGATTACGGTACCACTCGGTAAATACGCGATTTAGAGTAAAGGACAGGATTGCTAGTACATTGGCCTGGATGGTAGACTCCGGCCAGGTGGCATATATTTCACTGGAGGCGACATTTTTAATATAATCACGAAAACGTACATAGTGGTTTGCAGCTGAGGTATCTGTCGGAGGACCATCATGAACGATTACAAATTCAGGGATTACCACCTTGCTTAGTACGATTTCCCCGGTCTCTGCGGTGGGTTTAATCTCAGGTTCAGCTATCTTCGGTGGGTAATCTCCGAATAAGGTATGTGGTGGGATAACGTATGTTACAGGAATCTCCGGGTCAGCGGATTGTATTAACGAAGTGTTCTGGATTGAGGTTACATCTGCGAAGATTTCAGCACCGGCTACACTTAGGGGCTTGAAGCCAGTAGAGGTAACCTGGATGTTATATATGGAATAGGGCTGTACTTCAGAAGGTTCTAGGCTGTAATCGACAGGCGGTGCAGAGAGGATGACGTCTTCGGTCAACCCTGCGGCATCGGTAGTGAATTGCTCCAACACTACATCTGGCTGGGACGCGGAGGAGATGCTGACAGTAGCCCCTTCGACCGGGACTAATCCGCTGGTGGTGCAACGGACCCTAAGACGACCGGTACTCTGTGTATCCAGCTGTGTAGGATATAGCCTGGGATTAATATAGGGAATTTTATTGATGATAGTGGAATTATTCATTTCTTATACCTCATATATACAATCATTATTAAAATATGAAGTTAAAATAAGGTTGTGATTATTATTCGGCAATTCTGCTGACTGCAACATAAATAAATGATATTCTATACCAAGTAGCGATGTCGACGATACCGGTTTGCGGAAGGTTGAATATACCTTGGAAAGTTCTAACTGCATTCGCTGTCTGAGGTCCATATGCCCCATCTACTGCAATTCTTGGAATAGCAGGATAATCATCAGCAATGCGGTTTAATTGTGATTGTATTGTTCGGACATTATCACCGCTCGCCCCCAGATTCAAGTTATAACCAGGCCAGGAGGAGGGGACGCCGGAGACCGCTACGGCGGTATTAATATACATTGAGTTACCGTAAAAGTTTCTTAATATCTGTAATGCATCATAACCTTGATCGGCTAAACTTTTAGAACCCCATTGCGTCATCCAACCCGGACACTGAACACGGTTACCATCACAGTATTGAGTAAGAATCGGCTGTCTGACATTTGGTCTTGACAGATAATTAACGAATATTGAATCCACTATAAAATCAATATTAGCAAATATGTTACGGCCAATCATCCATTTATGATCATAGGCGGTGGAAGACGTAATAGTGAAGTTGAATCCCTGGCTGCGATACCATTCTGTATATACGCGGTTCAGAGTAAAGGAAAGTATGGCCAGTACATTGGCATATATTGCTGCCTCAGGCCATGTAGCATAAATTTCACTACAGGCAACATTCTTGATGTAATCACGAAATCTGACATAGTGATTGGAGGCTGATGTATCTGATGGTGGGCCGTCATGAACTATTATAAATTCAGGGATGACTACACGGCTTAATACTATTTCACCTGTTTCGGCACTGGGTTTTATCTCGTCCTCAGGTATTTTGGGTGGATACTCTCCATAAAGTGTATGAGGAGGGATAACAAACAGTGATTCCTCCGGTGTCGCTTCTGGTATGGCAGGCTGAATATTCAGGGTGGCATTTTGCTCGGATAACATCTCGGGTAGAATATTAATATTAGAAAAAAATGCGCTACTATATCCTGGTGCACTTACGCTCACGTTGTATTCAGAATATGGCTGCGCAGCTTCTGGCTCTAAACTATATTCAATGGGAGGCGCTGGGAGTGATATTATATCCGTAAGGCCGGAAGCATCACTTGTAAGCTGTTCAATTACTTGCGTTGGGTTACTAGGTGAGCTAATATTGACAGTGGCATTAGCAATCGGAATCAAACGTTGTGTAGTACATCGAACCTGCAGACGTCCAAAGGACTGGGTTTCCATCTGAGTTGGGTAGAGACGGATAGAGCGCTTTGAGCTATCACGAGATTCTAATATTTTGAAGGAATTCATGAATTGGCCTCAATATTCACATTTTACTAATAACTTATGATATCTTGATAAGAATAGTGATAAATTTTCATAAAAACCACTTGAAATTTGTATTTAGATGTTACCAGCTACAATGCAGCTCAAATAGGAGATGCAAGCAAAATGACAGCCGGCATTCGCATTTTAGATACAAAAAGGAGCAGCACACTAATTAATTAGTGTGCTGCTCCTTTTTGTATAGTATTACGCTACTTACAAGTCATATGAAATTATTTCTTACTGATTAGTAGTAAGATTTGCTATAAAATCATCTCTCTGCTTTCTCAGGTCTGCTAGGTCATATTTTGTATTCAGAAAATTGTCTAGAGACTCTACTAGAGATAAGGCTTCAGTAACAACTTTTACGGCGGGGGTAGGTGTAGATGATGGTTCAACAGCTTCCACGGTCGTAGAGTTGAAAAACTCAGCCAATACTAATGACAAATCATCTTCAGAAATTAAACTTAATTCAGGATGATCATTGAAATATAGTTTTAATGGTTCGAGATCCTCCTGATTTACAACAATAACACTGCATTTAGAAAATTTTCTGAAGCCATCACTATTCAGAGCATCAATTTGAGCGAACACATAGGTAAAACCTACACTAACGCCGGTGATACGCCCATAGGGGTTGATATCAGCAATGTTTATATCGAGGCTAGAGAAGCCGACATCCTCTGTAGTATTAATAGGTTTTTTAATGACGCTCACGGTATCACTTTCTGTAACACCTAAAATAAACCGTGACCTTGCAATCTTAACACTGAAAGCGGGGGGACCAACCGTAATACTGCAGCTTGAAGTGATTGTATTTAAGCCATCTTTAATGGTTACAGTGACCGTTGTCTCTCCTACTTGATTAGCCAACACAACACCCTCATTGCTAAGAGAAGCGATTTCAGGGTCGGCAGATTTAAAACTTACCTTTGCATTTTCACTCAAATCCTTAACCTTTAACAGGAATGATTTGCCTTTAACTAAAGTTAATTTTTTGAAGTATAAGCGGTTGTCGTCGCTATTATCCTTTTCAATCTCTGTCGCATACGCTATACTGGTACTGTTCGGTAACTTATACGGCAAAAGCATACTTAAGAAAAGGATTAGGCCAAGGGAGATGACGCATTTTAAAATAAAATTCTTTTTCATGGCATTCCTCCGGGATTTAGAAATTCCTTTTGACACATCCTATCTATTCTGCTTATAGAGTACCATTTGATTTTGTCAGAAAAGTGTCATTATGTAAAAATATTTATAAAAATGCGATATTATCCGATTTTGTCTTTATTTATCATTGGTAAATATTTTTCACAAGTATTTCTACTTGTTTTATGACATGCAAGTAATATATAATGAATATACATCACTTGCATCTTTGTGATGAATTCTACTATGGAGTAATTTGAAAAAACTAGAATTATTCCTAAGACTATCTGATATTATAATATATATGCAAAGAGTTAACATGGTAGTAATAATCGGCGCATATATAGGAAAATGCTGGAGAAGAACATTAAGGAGGATTTGAATATGCAGCATATTTTGATTGCTGATGATAATCGTGATATTACTGATATCTTATCAACATACTCGAAGATGGAAGGCTTTGAACCTATAGTTGCAGGAGATGGTGAAGAGGCAATCCAATTATTTGATGAATATAATCCGGAGGTTGTACTGCTGGATGTGATGATGCCCAAAGAAGATGGGTATGAGGTATGCAGGAAAATCAGAAGTAAATCCAATGTTCCAGTA
>DATESP010000256.1:0-3862 GCA_035270645.1 Mobilitalea sp.
AATATACTTTATGTCACAGGGAATATTTTACCTGATAACTAGAAACAAATATATTCAGGAGATAGTGAAGGGCTAATTTGATAATACGAAGGACTAATATAAACAGAACAACAGAGACCTCTCATGACTAAAGTTACAATAATGCGGGGCTTACCTCTAAAAATGTGGAGGATACTCTTTTTCATGCTCTTATCCTGTGAAATGGGTTAGATAAAATAGTAAACTGCATTATATAAATAATATTGACAAGAAAGGAATATAATGGTATATATATGATATCATTATGATATCAATACAATATAGATAATATTATGGAGGAGTTTATTATGAGTAATGAGGGAAGTAACAACAAGATGAATGTAATCGAAGAGAATGAAATCAAACCCTTTAGTGGCGGCATTATGCTATTACTTACTTTAGTTGGCTTTGTACTATCCTGCGTCATTATAATTGCAGGTGGTTTTCAAATTGCAGCGACAAGATATTTACTTGGGGGACTTATGGTGGCCCTTGGAAGCATCTTTATTATAGTATTCATTATCCTGCTATGCGGTCTGCATATCGTCAACCCAAATGAAGCCTTAGTCTTGACTTTGTTTGGTAAATACTATGGTACAATCAAAAGAGAAGGCTTCTATTACACTAATCCTTTTGCCAGTGGTTTTAATCCTACAAGCAGAGGAGGTACGTCAGCCAACATAACAATTGGAACAGGAGCAACAGGTACCAGTGCACAAGCAAGTGTCCCTGCTCTTGCAGGAAAGAAAATATCAACAAAGACATTGACCTTAAACAATGAGAAGCAAAAAGTTAATGATGTACTTGGCAATCCAATAATAATAGGGGCAGTAGTAATCTGGAGAGTAGCTGATCCGACGGCGGCAGTATTTAATGTGGAGAACTATAAGACATTTTTATCAATTCAATGTGATTCTACTATTCGTAACATATCAAGATTATATCCCTATGATACCATGGAGGATGATGTGGATGAGAAGACGCTCCGTGGTAGTAGCAAGGAAATTGCTGACAGTATGAAGGAAGAGCTACAGCAGAGAGTGAGTGAAGCCGGGCTAGAGATCAAAGAAGTCAGAATCACACATTTATCTTATGCGGAGGAGATAGCAGCAGCTATGCTGCAGAGGCAGCAGGCAGTAGCTGTGATAGCAGCCCGTCAGAAGATTGTTGAAGGTGCTGTAAGCATGGTAAAGATGGCAATCGACCAATTGGGTGAAGATGACATCGTCGTAATGGATGATGAACGGAAAGCAGCTATGGTAAGTAATCTGCTGGTAATTCTATGTGGTAATAAGGACGCTCAGCCAATTGTAAACACTGGAACTATTTACTGATTTCATAATATAAAGGTTGTGTAAAATGGAAGATAAGCTTGAAGTTAAGGAAGAACAATTAAAGGAAAGACTAGGCCGTATCAAAGAATTGGAGCAGGAGATTCTTCAAAAAGAAAAGACAATAATGGACAAGGAGAAGACAAAAAAGCAGGTTCTTCTCAGACTCTCGCCAAAGCTTTGGAATGAACTAGCCTCATGGGCTGAAGCGGATTTCCGTTCTATCAATGGTCAGATTGAATATTTATTGGCAGATTGCGTCCGAAGACGCAAGGAAAAAGAAAAATAATATTACAAGGAGCTTTTACGTAGCGGAGTTACTGCGAAGTAAAAGCTCTTTTGTGGAACCAAGTATTATAATTTAGACATTTTCAGTACAGAATAGTGATATAGATTATAGAAAATACGAGAGGAATGCATGGATGCCATGCAGGTGAAGGCTATGATTAATCCAGTTAAACTAATGAAAATAAAGAAATTATGGGAAGATTTTTCACAAAGCCATCCTAAGTTCCCAGGCTTCTTGAGCGCAGTGCAAAAGACAGGGCTGGTAGAGGGAACTATCATTGAGATAAATGTGACAACGGCTGATGGAAAGACTATTAGCTCCAATTTAAAGCTTACCCCTTCGGATATGGAACTGTTCAAGGAGTTATCCGAGATGTCGAAGAGCAAGTGATACATCTAATAGTGATGTGACTACAGGGTATCTTGCGATGTAGATGTACATAAAATGGATGTACACATACATTTTGGCGTCGAAATACTCGAATCCACTACCTGATTCTCGGTGTTCAGAATAGTTACATTCAATATTCATTTACGCTTTCCTTTAAAAATGTTATAATTTACTAACACATACATCAATTGACCTATAAGAAACTAAAATGATTATGTCAAATAAGTTATGAGAAATCGATTTTGTATTACGGAGGTAATATTAATGGCAGAATACGATTGCTTGATTGTAGATGACGAGGAAGCACTATCACAAAGTACCTGTGAGTATTTCAACATGTTTGGAGTTAAGGCCTATTGGGCATCGGATGATAGGGCCTGTTTTGATTTCCTTTCCAAGAACAAAGCGGACTTAATTCTTCTGGACATTAACCTGGGACAATCCTCCGGGTTTTCAATATGTAAAAAGCTGCGGCTTACTACCAATTCACCGATTCTTTTTATCAGTGCCAGAACGAGTGATGATGATGTACTGCTTGCCCTAAATGTTGGCGGGGATGATTACATCCAGAAACCCTATTCACTCAGTGTTCTGCTGGCCAAGGTGCAGACTGTTTTAAAGAGATACCGAGGTAATTCAGACAATAGTGTTAACAGTAGGATCAGCTTTGGCAGATTCACGATTGATTTGAACTTGGAGAAGCTACTGACGGATAAAGGTGAGATTAAGTTAAAAGCGATGGAATACAGGCTGTTGACATACTTAGCACGGAATAGAAATCGTACGATCACCAAGGAGGAATTATTCCAGAAGGTCTGGGGCGATGCAATCACCGGGGATGGTACCCTGAATGTACATATCAGAAGATTACGTGAGAAGATTGAGGAAAACCCGAATGAACCGGACTATATTAAGACAGTATGGGGCACCGGCTATGTATTTGAGGTTTAGGAGCTTACAATGAATATTAAAAAAGTAATTTTAATTATAGCCCTTTCATTAATGTCGTATAGCGCTATCATTTTCTATGCCTTTCAGGATAGAAGTGTAGATAAAATTGATGTAGTTGCCGTAAATGATATCGCTGAATCTATCGCAGAACAGTGGGAGACCCTGGACCAAAATGGGTTGCCCTGCCTAAACTATGGATTTGATTATGTTGTGTTGGACAATAAGGATAGTCTAGTCGCGGCTACGGGAGAGGGCCTAAATTATAGTCTGAATGCTGCCATCAGTAATCGTGATACGGTAATAGAGCTTAAGAAGTATGATACTGCACTAGGCATTTTAATCATTTATAATGATACCGGTGATGTATGGGTACGATATAGAGGAACGCTTTTGGCAATTACTATGTTCATAATAATCTCAGCCGCAATACTTTGCTTGATTTATGCTATATGGATCGATAGATCAATTTATCGCCCATTTCGTAAATTGCAAAATTTTGCCCGTCATGTAGCAGAGGGCAGGTTGGATTTGCCTCTTGAGATGGATAAAGGAAATCGATTTGGTGCTTTTACGGAGAGCTTTGACTTAATGAGAGAAGAACTTGGTAAGGCAAGAGAAAATGAAAGAATTGCAAACCAAAGTAAAAAGGAGCTGGTTGCCTCCTTAAGCCATGATATTAAGACTCCGGTTGCGTCTATCAAGGCGGTATCCGAAGTCATGTATGCCAGGGCTAAAGAGGAATATGATAGGAAGCAGTTAGAGACGATTAACGCGAAAGCAGACCAGATTAACACCCTGATAACAAATATGTTCAATGCAACTCTGGAGGAATTGCAGGAATTAAAGGTTACCGCTACAGAGCAATCGAGTCAGATATTATATA
>DATESP010000257.1:0-6432 GCA_035270645.1 Mobilitalea sp.
TGCTCCCATCTTAGTTAACTCGTCCACATACTTGAATCTATTCTCGAAGATACTCTCAGTTACAATACTAGTACCAGTAGCTACAGACAATAAGGTTGTCATCTGTGGTTGCATATCTGTTAAGAACCCCGGATATACTAAGGTTTTTACATGAGTACTCCCTAATCTACCGCTGGCCTTAACTCTAACTGAATCATCAAATTCTTCAACCTGTACACCTATCTCCAGTAATTTGGCGGTAAATGCTTCTAAATGTTTCGGGATAACATTTTTTATCAATATATCTCCCTTTGATGCTGCTGCTGCAAACATAAAAGTTCCTGCTTCTATCTGATCCGGTATTATAGAGTATTCAGTGCCATGAAGCTTTGATACGCCCTTAATACGAATTACGTCCGTTCCTGCTCCTTTAATATTGGCGCCCATACTGTTTAAAAAGTTGGCAACATCTACGACATGTGGTTCCTTCGCTGAATTTTCCAGAGTAGTCTGGCCCTCTGCCATACATGCTGCTAACATTGTATTAATAGTTGCGCCAACGCTTGATTCATCAAAATAAATATGAGCACCTATCAGCTTATCTGCCTTTGCACAAATCAAACCATGCTCTATCTTAACCTCTGAACCAAGTGCTTCAAATCCCTTGATATGGCGATCAATTGGTCTACTTCCGATATTGCAACCTCCCGGAAGTGCAACCTGAGCCTTTTTATATTTACCAAGCAAAGCCCCTACTAGATAATAGGAGCCACGAATTTTTCTTACTTTGTCCGTATCAGCAACCACGGTCTCAATTTTTGAAGCATTTATCTTTACAGTATGTCTGTTAATATGGTCTACCTTTGCCCCTAAATCTTCTATAGCCTGAAATAATACATCTATATCGCTAACATCCGGAACATTTTCAATTCTAACTGTTTCATCTGTCATAATCGCTGCTGCAATAATTCCGAGGGCTGCATTTTTATAGCCGCTTATTGTGACTTCCCCTACTAACGGCTTTCCGCCTTTAATTATATATTGCTCCATTGTGCACCTCATTGTCTATTCGAACTTTTGTTTGTTAATTTTGCATATAAAACACGTGGTAATTTTGTTAAATTTTATCCATCAAATTGATTATACCACAATGTGGTTGTTTGTAAATTGTTTTTTTAAACTAATGCAACTATTCTGTTTCTTCACCATTATGTGGATTATTATGATGTTTCGTTAACTAGCTTCTTTTATTCTATCACTTATATTTTAAGTAAACTTAAAACTTAATATACATTCCAGTCCTCTATTAAATCAAGGAAAAAGCCTCTCTTTTTACGAATAATGGTGTTTCTAAGGACAATATTGAAGTTATGGGTAATGGTGTCAATTAATAACTTTTTTCATATGGTTGTAGTTTCCTCTAAATATGTTATAATAAAGGTACGATATATAGTCTATACATATAGACACTTGACCTTTATGATGCAATAAATTGGAGATGATACTATGGCATCTAATTTTATTACGATTGAATCCGTTACCGGCAGTGCTAACAGCCGCGTAAAACAGAATCTTAAATTTCGAACAACAAACTTTGTATGGAGAATTAAGTTTTCGGCTCCCCTGAATCCTGCTACTGTAAATAATAGAAATCTCTATGTAACTTCGATGAATCAAACGCCCTTAAACACAAATATACGCTATGATACAGTAAGTAACTATATTGAGATTGAACCCCTAGAATCCTATTCAAAAAACGAGTCTTATCTGCTTCATGTTACAACAAATGTAGCCTCTAAGAAAGGTAAAAAGCTTTCATCTGAAATTACAATTCAATTTAAAGTGTGACTTTTAAAGGGAGGTGCAAAAGCACCCCCTTTTCCTCTTGGCAAAAGAAACATATCCATCAATTTTGGACATTCTCTGAAGTTTATCTCAATTTTGTACTATTCTCATCATCATCTTCTTCAGCAAGCAATCGATAAATCTCATCCTCTACTTCCTGCTCAGCTTGTTCCTCATTAGATAAAGCAGGATCCCCTGCGAATTTTTCTCCAGCTTCTTCATAAAAGATCTCCTCGACATCATCTTTTATGGCAACAGAAAGCTCTTCACTCGCCTCGTCCCCTGGAAATACAACCGTAAAATCCTCAATATCATATCTCTCTTCAATGGTATCCTCTTCCTTAGCGAGAGAAGATTCCTGAATAGCTTTCTTAGAGGCTTCCCCGTTGTTCTCCTGCACCGCTCTCTTCTTAAGCTGACTAATTATCATGTCCTTATCTACTTCACCGGAATAATAAGCCTTCAGAATCTTAGCTTTTTCAACATAGCTGCCCTCACCAAACCATAATATAAGGTCAGAACATTCATTAATACATTCTTCTTCCATCCCGGCTTTATAATATAGCTTCGCAAGCTCATATGCCCATTCTTCAATGCGTTCTGTCTCCTTTAAGGCCCTCAGAGTTTCAATCAGGGTCTCATAGGGTTCTCCTTTAATCTTATCTATCTGATAACGGAAGATGTATCTATAAAAGTCCCTGGGTGCCAAAAGTATATACTCTTTTAGATAAAACTCTGCATCCTCGACATTCATTTTCTTTATCGATGTCAGAACAAGGAGATACACAACTTTCCTTGTTTTTGTCTTATTATAGATTCTTTGAAGCAATTCCATCGCTTCCTCATAGCGTCCATTCTCTGAACATACTTCGGCCATTAAGCTTAAGTCCGCCATATTTTTAATTTTCTTTAGGTCTATGGTGTCAAGAATCCTTTGTGCAGAGGCATAGTCGCCCTCCATACTTTTTCTTTTCACTTCTTCTGTCTTTACAATTATTTCATAGCTACCCATGGCAAACCCTCCCTACGTACAAATCAGCTGCTCTCTTTATTGGTTATCTCTCACGGCTACCTCCAGATACATCTGCTCTAATCTCCCATACTTTCTAAGCAGCTCTCCGATGCTTCCGAATAATACGCATTTGCCCTTGTCAATTACGCATATCTTATCACATATCTGCTCCATCTCTTCCATGTAATGTCCAGCATATATTATGCTGGTACCCTGTTGTTTTAATCTCATAACAGCCTCTAAAATCTGATTTCGTGTTTCTACATCTAGTCCAACCGTGGGTTCATCCATAATAATCAGCTTTGGTTCATGCAATAGTGCGGCTCCTATATTTAGACGCCTCTTCATCCCTCCTGAATAGCTTGATACCTTTTTTCGCAATACTTCCTCTGAAATCTGGATAGTATTACTTACTTCATCAATGCGTCTTTTTAATTGTTTTCCTCTAACATGATTTGCTCTGCCCCAAAATTTTAAATTGTCCCTTCCGCTTAAGGAGGGATAAAGCGCCGTCTCCTGGGGCACATATCCTAAATTATTTCTCATAAACTCTGGGTGTTTTACTATATCATAGCCTTTATAATATATGGTCCCACTATCAGGTCTGTTTACTGTCGTTATCATCGAGATTGTAGTTGATTTACCCGCACCGTTAGCTCCGATTAGTCCAAGAATCTCACCCTCCGAAAGCTTGAAGGAAATCCCATCCACTGCCTTATTATCTTTATAATATTTCTTCACATCTACTAATTCCAGCACGGATATTCCTCCCTATGTTCAAGTATGCTTCTGTATCTCAATGATGATATATTAATATGTACATTATAACCTTTATATTAACTTGTTTGTTTTCTTTAACATTCCTTGTAATAATTTAGTGTATCTATTAATTCCTTCGTAAGCTCAATCTGCTCTTTCATAAGAAGGCGATGCCTACCTTCAATCTCCCTAATCTTCTTGAGTTTATCCCTTTGGTACCTAGCCATTGCTTCCTCAAACAGAGGTTGCATCTGTAATTGCTCTCGAATCTCTTTGGAAAATGGGCAATATGTAGCCAGCAACTCCCTGACAGGCTTGTTTAGCTTGATAGCTCCGCCTGACTCATAATTAATCCACTGTTCGTAATCGATAACAAATATCTCTCTGCTATTACGACCTCTCTGGATCTGCAGCTTGAGTTTTTCCTTTTTCTCTTCAGAAAGTTCCCTGTTCTTACGGTAAAATTGAAGATAATCCGAATATTCCGAGGTCAGAGATTTATGTTTAATATCATTCCAGGCAGTTCCCTCTATTGTCCGGCACATCTCCCATCGGAATCTTCCGAATACACGAACCATAATAGCGTGTAGACTGGTCTCACAGAACGCAGGTAACAGAAAACGTCCTGAGCTATCTCTTCTCTTCCCGGTAATTTCCTGCCACATTATTCCTTGTGTTCCAACTGTTGGCATCAAAATAATATCAGGATATACCTTTTTTATAATATATTCCTTCACTATCTTTTTATTTTTGTCCTGAAATAATACCTCACGGTCATAGATAGAATAATCCACTCGAAGAATTTCCATCATTGTATAGATTACCTTAATAGGCGAGACATAGGATTTATCGAATTGATTCACGAACATATCCATGTGGAGTACCGGGACAAATGTACTTATTTGACCATTTGTGGTTTTATTGTTATAACGGAACATATTCTGAATTTCATACTCTAGCTTCTTATCTGCACTGGTGGACCATTCCAAAAGCTCCTTCTCATTGTGACCCTGTTTTTTAAGTGTCGCCAGCATCTCAGGATACTCCAAGTCAAATTCATTCTTTGAGGGTTGTCTCTTCTCTTCATAAATTAAAGTAAGCCACTCTTTGATATTGTAAATATGCATAGTATCGGAGGTGTTCACTTCGCTCTCCAACAAATATAGCGAAATCAAATCGTCCTTTGATAATAATCTCTCGTCCGCATAGCCATACTTTAAAAACATGTCAACCATTCTTGGAAGCGACTTGTCCCTATATGCCTTAACAAAAATATTTTTATATAGTATATAGTGGTTCTCCGTAAGTTTTCTACGAATTGCTCTGGCATTATCCTCAGGTGATTGCCTATCTCTTAGATTAACAAAGTTATACATTGCTTCTTCCATCGCTTTGGCTGTTTCGGCGTCTATCTCCGAATATTCTACGAGCTTGTGGAATGAATCAGTCATTTCTTTAAGTATCCGTTCAGATTTCGCCTGAGAATGTTTGAGAATGGTCTGGGTGTTTATTTCCCTACCCTTAGTGCCTGACAAAACAAGATGATAAGCCTCTTCCATCCGCATCCGGTTGACATCAAGCTTATAGCCAAGCATACGTTCGTAAAAGGTCTCTATCTGGTTAATCTTCTCGATAATAATGTCCATTACATCCATAACTAACTTGTTGCTACCATTCGAATTTTCCATTTCTATCGCTAAGGTTACCATCATATTGAACAGGCAGGTTTCGCTCTCATCTATGAGACATTCGGTCATCTTGGCGAAGCTTTCCGCTAGGTTCTTTAATTCCTCTATCTGACGGTTAATAATATCAACCTGATCCTCTATCTGGTACAAGGTAATAGTATTTCCATAGGAATAGAAGGCCTTGACCACATCAATCGGAAGGCCCGCGCATTCCTTATAATAGTTAATTCTGTCCCTTACAAGTTCCAAATCACTCTCTAAGATGGTAAGCTCTTCCATTCTCTTTGAGACGATTGAATTATATCCAAGGTTTTTAGAGGTTTCTACATAATTCTTATATTGTTCAGTTAAAAACCTGTAGAGATCCAGGCTGCCTTTCGTTAGCCCCTGGTATATCTGCTCCAACTCGTTTATTATTCTGTTCAGAGAAGCTACCATAAATCCATGATAATCCTTATTGATTGACAAAACTGTTTCAAGTTCCTCTACCCTGTTTGCAGAGAATACATATACTATTGCGTCATTATGAACAGTATATGTACTTTGGTAGGTTCCTTCATATAAATCATTCACACCGATAAATACTCCTGAATTTACCATAAATTTGGCACCATTATTATGGACTAATATCTGTCCTTTTAATATGAGTGCTATACTATGTACAGCCTCTCCCTCTAAATAGATTTCAGTGTTTTTAGAGAATTGATTTACTGCATTAACGTTAATCTTCAATTTCATAGTGGACAGCTCCAATTCTTATGACATATTTCTATCTATATTTTTTATTATATAACATAACCGCCCTAATAAAAAGGAGAATCTGTCATCTCCTCGCGAAATAGGGCAAAAGAATCAAAAAAAAGAAATGCAATATTGCATTTCTATTATTCATGACAAGTGAACCGGCTTGCCGGTTCATCTTATTTAAATTCCGTGCGCTCTGCTTCGAATGCTTATCATAAGCGTTACCCTTACAGTTAACTCGGTCCAGGCAGCCTTACGGCACATAGGAGTTTTTGCTTAGTGCTGCTTCATTCCTGACCTGACACGGTTCACAAATTCCTATTGCGTAAGACCCAGACGTCAACATCACTTATAAGGGGCTGCCTTACAATAAGTCACCCTAGGCAGAACATCACCCCTGCTGTA
>DATESP010000258.1:0-3966 GCA_035270645.1 Mobilitalea sp.
CTTAGAAGCTATGAAGAGATTGAGAAGATAATTAAAGGAATGGAGAAAGCAAAGGTTCGCTTAAAGGCTAATGTTAATTTCGATATTACAATAGAGCTTATGCTACTTACAATAAAGGAGAATAGTAATGGTTAATGTAATTGGAGTAAGGTTTCGAAGTGCAGGGAAGATATATTTCTTTGATCCTGCTGGTTACGATATAAAGCAAGGGGACAATGTTATAGTTGAGACTGCTAGAGGAATTGAATATGGCATGGTAGTTATAGGCCCACGCGATGTGGAGGACGACATGATTATCCAGCCATTAAAACCGGTAATCCGTCAGGCAACCAAGGAAGATAATGCAGTCGAGAAAAAGAATAAGGAGAAGGAAAAGGAAGCTTTCGCTATCTGCTTAGAAAAGATTAAAAAGCATGGACTAGAAATGAAACTAATCGATTCTGAGTACACCTTTGATAATAACAAGGTACTTTTTTATTTCACTGCGGACGGACGAATAGATTTTCGGGAATTAGTTAAGGATCTGGCTTCCGTATTTAAGACAAGAATTGAGCTCAGGCAGATTGGAGTTCGGGATGAGACGAAGATTGTCGGTGGAATAGGTATCTGTGGGAGACCTCTCTGTTGCAATACACATTTGTCCGAATTTGCCCCTGTATCCATCAAGATGGCTAAGGAGCAAAACCTTTCCCTCAATCCGACGAAGATATCAGGTGTATGTGGAAGGTTAATGTGCTGCCTAAAGCATGAAGAGGAGGCTTACGAGGAACTAAATTCTAAGCTCCCGAATCTGGGTGACTATGTTACTACAAATGAAAACCTGAAGGGTGAAGTACACAGTGTCAGTGTATTAAAACAGCTTGTTAAGGTAATCGTTACGTTGGATAATGACGAGAAAGAAGTCCGAGAATATAAGGTAGAGGATTTAAAGTTTAAGCAAAAGAAAAGAAAAGAGAGATCTTCGTCAGTTGAAGACGAGGCATTACGGGCGTTGGAGCTTTTAGAGAAGAAGGAAGGGAAATACCTGTTGGATGATGAATGATAAGGATGCCACAGAGGTTTTCTTAAAACCTGGCGAGCGGGTAGATGAGCTTCAAAGAAATAATTATAAAATAATACAAAGTACAAGCAAGTTCTGTTTTGGGATGGATGGGGTACTACTTTCCGGATTTACCAGGGTAATAGATGGGGAAAATGTATTGGATTTAGGGACCGGTACAGGAATTATTCCGATTCTATTGGAAGCTAAGACAGAAGGTAGACATTTTACCGGGCTGGAGATTCAGGCTGAAAGTGCCGATATGGCAAGGCGCAGTGTTACCCTAAATAAACTTGATGATAAAGTTGATATTGTGACAGGTGATATCAAGGAGGCCTCTAAGATATTTGGATTGGCTTCCTTTGATGTTATTACGAGCAACCCGCCCTATATGAATCATAGCCATGGTATAGTAAATCCCGACGCAGTAAAAGCAATCGCAAGACATGAAATCCTCTGTACCTTTGAGGATGTAGTACGTGAGTCGGCAAGGCTTCTGAAACCTAAGGGACGTTTCTATCTCGTGCACAGGCCGCACCGTCTTGTTGAAATAATTAATACATTAAGTGCATTTAAATTAGAACCAAAGCGAATGAAGTTCGTGCATCCATACGTGGATAAGGAGCCGAACATGATACTTATAGAATGCATTAAGGGAGGAAGGTCAAGTCTGACAGTGGAAGCGCCCCTGGTAGTCTATAAGGATATAAATATCTATACCGATGAAATATATGATATCTACGGATATTAATCAAGAAGAAGCATTAAATGGGCTAGGCTCATATGGTAAAGCCGCTTCTGGAAAGGCTTGAGAAGATATGTCTGGGAAATTATATCTATGTGCTACTCCGATTGGAAATCTGGAGGATATAACCTTACGAGTTATAAGAACATTAAAAGAAGTCGATTTGATTGCAGCTGAGGATACGAGACACAGTATTAAGCTCTTGAATCATTACGAAATCAAAAAACCAATGACTAGCTACCATGAATATAACAAGGTGGAGAAGGCAAAATCCTTGGTGGAGCAGTTGAAATCAGGAATGAATATAGCACTGATTACAGATGCGGGGACGCCTGGGATATCAGATCCGGGTGAAGAGCTTGTAAGACAGGCATATGAGCAGGGGATAGAAGTGACTTCACTTCCAGGTCCTTCTGCAGTAATTACAGCCCTGACGTTGTCTGGCCTATCTACGAGAAGATTTAGTTTTGAGGCATTTCTTCCATCGGATAAGAAGGAAAAACTTAAAGTACTAGAAAACTTAAAAACCGATACTAGGACCATTATTCTCTATGAGGCTCCTCATAGGCTTAATAAGACACTTAAAGAACTGTTTGAGACCTTAGGAAACCGCAAATTGACAATAATAAAGGAGCTTACAAAGAAGCATGAAACAGTCTGGCAGACCTCACTTGGAGAAGCAGTCGAAGGCTATGGAGAATTGGAGCCAAGGGGTGAATATGTACTAGTCATGGAAGGAAGGGCGATTGCAGACATTGAATCTGAAAAACAGGATCAGTGGGAATTGATTTCTATTGGAGAGCATATGAAACTTTATATGGAGAAGGGTGTAGATAAGAAGGAGGCTATGAGGGCAGTAGCTAAAGATAGGGGAATAAGCAAAAGGGATGTATATCAGCTGCTTATAAAAGAGGAATAGAGAAAACTTATAAGTTGGATAATCAGATATGGGGGTCTGATGAGACAGCAAGGCAGGTACTGTCTTTTGGAGGTGTAATTTATGTTGTGTGGGGCATTACAGACAAAAGAGAGGCGAATAATGATTGCGCTTTTGGCGCTTATATTATTGGTTTTGGGGATATTTACTTATTATACTTCTGTGCAAAGGAATATTTATAAAGAACAGGCTGTAATGGCAGATGAGTATCTTAAAGCTGGGAATTATGACCAGGCTATTGAGGCTTATCTTAAGGCAATGTCGATGAAAAACAGCAATAAGAAGCTTTTGTCAATTGGATTGGCGGAGGCTTATTGTGGTACTAATAATTATGATAAAGCTTTGGAATCTCTCCGCAACAGCTACCAACAGAACGGTGGAGTAGAAATCAAAGAAAAAATTGAAGAAGTTACTGCTAAGAAGATGGATTATGACTTCCGCCTGATGATTACCAATGCGGATGCTTATTATTTAAACAGTGAATTTGAGAAGGCAATTAATGAGTATGAGAAGGCAAAACTTATTAAAAGTAAAGAGGCAGTATCTTACGAGCGTATAGCAGAGGCTTATATTGCGATGGGGAATTACAGCCTTGCCCGTGAAGAAGTCTTAGACGGTCTTGCATTGACCCAGAACAAAGAGCTAAATGTTATGCTTGATAAGGTAAACTTAAAACTTTTTCAGACGCAGTATGAAGAGATAATTAATGCCGCTTCTGAGTATATATATCAAGAAAATTATGAAGAAGCCATAAAAAAGCTGAAGGAAGCAATTAATCTACTTTCAGGAGAAGAGAACGCTTATATCAAGCTTGCAGATGTATATATTACTTTAGGTGAATATGAAAAAGCTGAAGGACTGCTAGAGAGAGCACTTCAGAATATCCAGAGCGATGTGATGGAGGAAATGTTAAATCAAGTAATTTCCTTAATGGAAGAACGGGATGAGAGAAACCGAATCCTTGAAGAGCTATATGCGGCTACGAGACCTATTGACACGGATAAGGTTGGGGAGATTCTTGAGAATACATTTTATACTATGAAGATTATTGGGACGAATCCAATCTATTATAGCCAAGCGGAAGAAGGACAGATATCCTCGGGTAATATAATGATTATTCTAGATAAAGATAATTTTTATGCCGGTGGAATAGTTGATGGTGTTAAGAAAGGAATTGGAATCTATTATAGAAAACTGGACATCAAGGAACAGCAGGTCTATTATTATTACGAGGGTGAATGGAAC
>DATESP010000259.1:0-5095 GCA_035270645.1 Mobilitalea sp.
ACCGAGGGATCTGCATTTCTTTAAAACTGGACCCATATCTCTTGCCATTATTAAAATACCTCCTTATCAGACTCTTCTGCGTTTTGGCGGACGACATCCATTATGAGGAACCGGAGTTACATCCTTAATACTTGTTACTTCAATGCCACATGCCTGCAGTGCACGAATTGCTGCTTCACGGCCCTGCCCAGGTCCTTTAACCATAACTTCAACGGATTTTAATCCATGAACAATTGCTGCCTTTGCTGCTGTTTCAGCTGCCATCTGTGCTGCATAAGCTGTTGATTTTCTTGAACCTCTGAAGCCTAAACCACCGGCACTAGCCCAAGAAAGTGCATTACCTTCTGCATCTGTCAGCGTAACAATTGTATTATTAAAAGATGACTGGATATGTGCCTGTCCACGATCGACATTTTTCTTGACACGTTTCTTTGTCACTTTTTTTGCTGCTGTTGCTATTTTCTTAGCCATTAAACAAACCCTCCTATTGGATTTCTTGATAAATGAAAATTTGCAAAGCAATTTCTCATTTATTCTTTACAAGTGAAGCGGTTATCGATTCATCTTGCTTTAGTTTATTATCCGTTAGGTTTACGGACAAAAACTTATATCTCTTATATGAGCTGGCTGCTAAGCAGTCAATCTCATTGTCGCAATCAGTTAAATACTTTGTAATTATTCAGTATCTCGAGAATCACGCAATGACGCAGTGTAGTCTAATACTACTACGCCAAAACAGATGTACTTCATCCGTTTTGTGTGCTGGCATCATCAGATGCCAAGTAACTGGAAGCTACTGAAAGTTACATTATTTCTTCTTATTAGCAACAGTTCTTCTAGGGCCTTTTCTTGTTCTTGCATTAGTTTTGGTCTTCTGACCACGAACTGGCAGTCCCTTTCTATGACGGATTCCTCTATAACAGCCGATTTCTTGTAATCTCTTAATATTGAGAGCTATTTCTCTTCTTAAATCTCCCTCAACCTGCTGTGAATCGTCGATAACATCACGAATTCTGCCAACTTCATCATCAGTCAAATCCCTAACACGTGTGTCGGGACTAACATTTGCCTTAGCAAGAATACGACTCGAACTTGTTCTACCGATACCATAGATATAAGTAAGTCCGATTTCAACACGTTTCTCTCTTGGTAAATCTACACCACTGATACGAGCCATGTACTTAATACACCTCCAATTAATATTGTTTTCATAAACACCGTAATGCGGATGCATTACGTCAGCCGCTTTAAATTGTGACAAGCATGACAATCCACATGCTCATTAAGACTCCGTGTTGACGGCACAGGCTTAAAACAGAATCAAGGAGTATCCACCCCAAGTCTGTCCACAATATCACAATTACTCTACCGATATAGGTAGTTGATTGTAACACAAAAAGCAAAAACCAGATTATATAAAACAATAGTGAGCCTATGCGGCTTCCAAACTATTGTAAATTATCCTTGTCTTTGTTTGTGTTTTGGGTTCTCGCAGATAACTCTGACGCTACCCTTCCTTTTGATGATTTTGCATTTCTCACAAATCGGTTTTACTGATGATCTTACTTTCACAGTAGTTCACCCCTTTCAAAAAAGTCCGCTTATAATTATAACATCGAGTTAATATATTAGCAAGAATTATTTTTCACTAATATCAACAAGATGATTTCGCGCAATATTGGTATGTTGATTTGAGTTATTTGTCACGCCAAATAATTCTTCCCTTGGTTAAATCATACGGGGATAACTCCAAAGTTACTTTATCACCAGGTACTATCTTAATAAAGTTCATACGAAGCTTTCCGCTAATATGAGCCAGTACTCTGTGCCCGTTTTCAAGCTCTACTTGAAACATTGCATTCGGCAGCTTTTCAATAACAATACCTTCGATTTCAACAACATCGGTCTTTGACATTACTCAACCTCCTTACCTGAATTTACATTTGGCAACAATTTTATGGCTCTCTTGATCTCTTCATTCCTTGCTGTCATGTTCACTATCTTATCAGCTAACACCGGATCCGAATGATCCAGTCTTATAGCATGCTTCTTTTTCTTCTTTTTCGGGCTGTCAAGAGTTCTAATTCTACCGTCCACTAAATATACATATTCACTATCCGTACTAAATATAACATAATATTTCCCGCGATCGTGCCCCGCCCTAGATGCTACGAATTCTCCGGTCACAAAATCTTCCATTGAAACACTCCTAGCTTTTGGATTAACAATCTACTATATACTGATTCTGTTATAGTTGATTACAGTAATAATGTAAATATCTGCGGTTCACCATCTGTAATGAGTATGGTGTTTTCGTAATGAGCGGATAAAGATCCATCCTCCGTAACAACAGTCCAATCATCTTCTAGCCAAGACACATCATACCTTCCGATATTTATCATCGGTTCGATTGCCAGTGTCATTCCCTGCTCTAACTTTGGTCCTCTTCTCTTTTGTCTGAAATTAGGTATTTGCGGCTCCTCGTGAAGATTTCTTCCGATTCCGTGTCCTACTAAATCCCTGACAGCTGAATAACCAAAGCCTTCAATATAGCTTTCGACTGCCTCTGATATCTCATGTAAATGATGACCCTCTTTGGCAAACTTAATTCCTTCATAGAAGCTCTGTTCTGTTACCTCGATTAATTGTCTTGCTTCCTTAGATATCTCACCGACTCCGACAGTTCTAGCTGCATCCGAATGAAATCCTTCATATATAACTCCACAGTCCAGACTGACGATGTCCCCATCTTTTAAAATGTGGTCTTTGTTAGGAATACCATGGACCACCTCGTCATTAACACTGATACAGATGGAAGCTGGATATCCGTTATAATTAAGAAAAGATGGAATACAGTGATAACCTTTAATTATTTCTGCACATTTTCGATCTATTTCCAGTGTAGAGATGCCCGGTTGTACATAGCCTTTTACCTGCTCTAGTACATTAGCCAGAATACGTCCTGACTCGCGCATCAATGCAATTTCTTTTTCTGATTTAATACTAATTGACATTTTTCCTCCTTAACGTGCTATTTCACGTTCTAATCAGGTTAAAAAAGTCACTTTTATGGCTTTTCCGAGCTGAATTCTTTTTGATCTGCAATGGTTAGGTTTCAACAATCTTAGTAATCTCTTCAAATATCTCATCTGCATCCCTACTGCCATTAACTGATTTTAAGATACCCTTGCTCTGATAGTAGTCGATTAAGGGCTGTGTCAACTCATGGTATACAGCGAGCCTCTTCTCCACAGTCTCGGGCTTATCATCCTCGCGCAGAACAATTTCACTTCCGCAGATATCACATATACCTTCCTTTTTTGGAGGAATTGTAGTTAAATGATAGGTGGCTCCACAGCTAGTGCAAGCTCTTCTACCTGACATACGGCGAATGATATTGGCATCCGGAACATCTACATCAATTGCATATTCAATAGCATCCTGCTTCTTTAGTAAAGCTTCATCCAATTCAATTGCCTGTGGTATAGTTCTCGGAAATCCATCAATGACGTAGCCATTGACGCAATCCGGTTCCTTAAAGCGGTCAATGACCAGGTCAACAACAAGTTCATCAGGAACCAGTAATCCCTTATCCATGAAAACCTTTGCTTTAGTACCTAGCTCAGTTCCGTTCTTTATATTTGCGCGGAAGATATCTCCAGTAGAAATATGGGGAATACCATACTTAGCTGCCAATTTCTTGGCTTGTGTTCCTTTTCCTGCTCCGGGTGCTCCTAACATAACAATCTTCATGATTTAGACTCCTTATGAATAAAGAATGCTGATTATATCAAATAAAATCTCGGGACATTGTAATCTTATTTAATAACTACAATATCCCGAGGGTATTGCAGTTAAGAAATTATCTGTTCTGCAATACTCTCGGAATCACTATTAGTCGTTAAGGAAACCTTTGTAATGACGAACAAGCAGCTGTGACTCAACCTGTTTTATTGTCTCGATAATAACACCAACAATAATTATAACAGATGTACCACCAAAGCTAACCTGAGCGCCAAAAGCACCTGTAAAGATTATAGGGATAACAGCAACGATTGTAAGACCAATTGCTCCAATAAATATGATATAGTTAAGTACTTTTGATAAATATTCTGTGGTTGGCTTGCCAGGACGAATGCCTGGAACAAATCCACCCTGCTTCTTCATGTTATTAGCAACTTCAATTGGATTAAAGGTAATTGAAGTATAGAAGTAAGCAAAGAATATTATCATAGCAATATATATCAGTAAACCTATTGAATACTTAAATTCTCCCCAACCATCAAAGATCGCAAGCCAGCTTCTCTGGTCAAGCACCTTAAGTACCTTAGGCCAGAAATATGCTCTTGCTGGTTCAATGCCCCAAAAGCCCAGAATAACACCTGGGAAGGACATGATGGAGCTGGCGAAAATTACAGGTATAACTCCTGCGGTATTTACCTTTAAAGGAATATGGGAAGTTTGTCCGCCAACCATCTTTCTTCCTTGTACCTTCTTAGCATACTGTACCGGAATTCTCCGCTCTGCATTCTGTAACATGATTACTAAAACTATAGTTATTAAAACAACTAAAACTATTATTATAGCAGCAACAATTGCCTTTACTACCGGCTTGTTTTCTATAAATGAACGGTATAGATTGATGAAGTCATTTGGCATGGTAGAAACAATATTAACCAATAAAATAATAGAAATACCGTTTCCAACACCGTTCTGTGTGATTTTCTCACCCATCCACATAAGGAATGCTGAACCTGCAGTGAGGGATGCAATAACAATAATGACATTCGTAAAGGTCAACCCACCGATCAAATAACCCTGATTACCAAAACCAATTGCTAAAGCACCTGATTCAATAACTGCTAGACCAACCGTGATGTAACGGGTAAGCTCATTCATCTTCTTCCTGCCATCTTCACCTTCCTTCTGGAGTTCTTCCAGTTTAGGAATAGCGATTGTTAACAGCTGAACGATAATCGATGCTGAGATGTACGGTGTGATACTTAATGCAAATATAGACATTCTTGTAAATGCACCACCACTGAGGCTATTGAAAAATCCCATATTACTAAAGAATGCCTTAGTAACCTCGGGG
>DATESP010000260.1:0-2532 GCA_035270645.1 Mobilitalea sp.
GACTTATTGATTACGGATTATTCCTCAATCGCCTTTGAATACTGCATTACAGAGCGGCCTATGGTTTTCTTCGCATATGATTTGGAGGAATTTTCGAATCATGGAAGGGGCTTTTATGAAGATTATGAAAGCTATGTTCCGGGGCCGGTTGTCTATACCTCAGAGGAGGTTATAGCGGTTATAAAAGATGGCGTATTCGACCTTAGAAGAATACAAGACTTTAAAAATCTTAACTTCACCTACCTGGATGGAGATGCGTCCGGGAGGTTGATTGAACTTATAGAGGCATAACAAAAAGGGGGCTGTACATCTAGTACGGCACCCTTTAATTTTATTAATGTATATCACATTTTTATTGCCCACGGATTCCTTCTATATACTTAGAATATTCTTTTACTTTCTGTGAGGGTTCATATGTTTCCTTCTCAAAAAGGAATTGATGGAGCCGAATTACATTATCCTCAAGATTAATTGGGAACACATAGGATACTTTCTTGTATTTCAGAGCCTCCTTTTCAAAGGGAAATCCGGTTTCATCCACGATATCATATGAGAGCACTCCCTTTGCAAGGTCGATAATTTCATCATCGGACAGATTAGTTAAGGTCTGAGGGAATATGGTGTCAATCAAATCGTATATGGTTGTCAGCTTTGAGCCTTTTATCTTGTCGAACACCTTACTGATTACAATTCTTTGTCGTTCGGTACGTTTGAAATCACCGCCTGAGGTATATCTTATTCTGGCATAAGCGGTTGCCTGTGTCCCGTTTACGGTCTGTTTTCCGGCTGATTTTAGGCCTTTCACATCTGTATCATTAATTCTATTTAACTCCCTGACATAACCGTTTAAGTATTTTAATTCCTCATCCTTGATATCCAGGGTGATTCCACCAAGCTCATCGATCGTTTCAACAAGTGCTTTAAAGCTTACGGTGACATATTCCTCGATATCTAGATCAAAGTTTAGGTTTATCGTACTAATCGCCATGGCATAACCGCCTTTGGCATATGCAGCATTTATCTTATCATAGCCTATATCAGGAATATTGACATAGGTATCACGGTATATGGATACCAGCCTAATGTCCTTATTCTTATTATTAATACTAGCTACCATAATCGTGTCTGAATTGCCCCGTTTTAAGGAATTATCTCTGGAATCTAAACCAAATATGACAATATTACGATAACCATCTATCTCGAGTTCCTCATTTCGCACTATTTTTTCATCGTCTTCATAGTTTCGTGGTATCTTTTCGATTGTACCGCGAAATGAACTGTAGAGCTTAGCCGATGCGAGAAGCAGGATGACTACTATAACTTCAATTACTAGGATACGTGAAAAATATTTCTTCTTTTTACTATTTATCTTGGACATTCTATAATCGGTACCTTACCTTTCGGGTCAGTGATGCTGTAAATCAAGTAATTATTCAGGTTTAGTATGCGTTCTTATTGATGAAGCCTTTGAATACTGTCAGAAAGAGAATCTTTATATCCATACCAATAGTCCAATTCTCGATATAATAGAGATCATGATCAATCCTCTTACGGATTGAAGTGTCGCCACGGTAACCATTGATCTGAGCCCAGCCGGTAAGACCAGGAGAGACCTGATGCTTAATCATATATCTTGGTATTTCCTCCTTGAATTTCTCTACAAAGAATGGACGTTCAGGACGAGGGCCAACAAGGCTCATATCACCCTTCAGTACGTTAAACAATTGAGGAAGCTCATCGATGCTTGTCCTTCGAATGAATTTACCGATCCCGGTTACTCTTGGATCATTGCTGATCGTCCAGGCCTTATGCTCCTCACCTTCCTGCTGAAGCTTCATGGACCTAAATTTATACATTTCAAAGAATTTATTCTGTTTTCCTACCCTAGTTTGTGAGAAGATTACAGGGCCATCAGAGGAAATTTTAATGAGAAGGGCCGCAATCAGCATCGGTATGGAGAAAATAACCAGTGCGAAGACTGCACCAAGCACATCAAATAGACGTTTGACAAGCCGGTTAAAGGTATTACTTAAGGGTACATTTCGGATATTGACTACTGGTAATCCATATAAATCCTCTGTATAAGGTTTAGTTGGAATAAAGCTATAATAGTCTGGGATAAATTTCGTATGAACACCGGACTTTTCACAGGTTGCAACAATCGTCTCTAATTTCGCATATTCCTTGATGTTTAAGGTGATTGCGATTTCATCTAGAGCCATCCGGACAAGAAAGTCTTCAAGATTTTCAATGCTTCCTACAACCGGAACCTTCTTATACATCGTTCCGACCTCCATAGAATCATCCAATATACCATGAATATAGTATCCCCATTGTGGGTTGGTAAATATACGGTCAATATAAGCTTCCGCCGAGCGGCTATAGCCAACAAGTATGACATGCTTCATATTATATCCTTTTTTTCTGGCAACCCTTAATGAGTAAGCTAATAATAGCCTTGCACCAGTGGAAAGGATAACATTCGTGGTAAAGAAGAAGAACATAAATCCACGGGAAATATTCGTTTCACCC
>DATESP010000261.1:0-6866 GCA_035270645.1 Mobilitalea sp.
TTAGATTAAGTGATTATTCTAAAAATGATGTGCTGAGGTGAAGAGGTATCTGATGATGTGATTGATAGTGAATATTTTGTTGGATATGAATTTAAGAAGTATCTGTTAGAGATTCAGCAGGCTATCATAGTATTCAATATGATTAATTGACTGCGGATATAAGGAGAAAGCCTATGGCGTTGATAAAAAATGAAATCCCTATATTGGAATATGATACGGAAACTACGGCAGTCATTATGCCAGGGCATAGCTGGGATTATAAATTCACCAAGAAAGCTGTTATGTTATTTATGGAACCAGAAATAGATGATTATGTGCTAGAGCACGCTTGTGAGATTGTTGGGAAATTTGTCTGTATAACAAAAACGTTCTATGTATATAAGATTCTACATAAGGGAGTGGAAATTGTCTTCTGCCAGGCACCGCTTGGTGGGGCTGGCGCAGTGCAAATTATGGATCAATTAATTGCAGGTGGAGCTAGTGAAATCATTGCAACGGGTTGCTGTGGAGCTTTAATTGATGGTGCAGAGGGTGAATTTTTTATTCCTACAGCTGCATTAAGGCAGGAAGGTACATCATATCATTATTTACCACCTTCACGAGAAGTTGAATTAGATGAAAGAGCTATAATAGCAATAGAAGCTGCATTAGGTAAAGCCGGTTATAAATACCTAAGATGTAGAACATGGTCTACTGATGGATTTTATCGCGAGACAAAAGAAATGATTCTGTATAGGAAAGAAGAAGGATACTCAGTGGTTGAAATGGAATGTGCTTCACTGGCAGCATGTGCAAAAATGAGAGGAATTGCCTTTGGACAGTTACTATTTACGGCAGATTCACTTGCAAATGTTGATGCACACGATACCAGAAATTGGGGCAATGATACGTTTGCGGTGGCATTAGTTTTGGCTATGGATGCTGTAGCGGAGATGTAAAAATCGTGAATAAAATATAATTAACAAATTTGAAATTGTAATGTTATTTTTAAAAGTCAATTATTATCTTTCGACACTCTTCACAAACATATGCTACACGACTAATCCGAGGTTCATTACAACCAACTAGTACAATGCCATTATGCTTTTTAATTATATTATTGCTAACAATAAAATTTATTTTTTCATCATCAGGCAACCAGTACAATCCCCCGCCTCCTCTTGCGCCTATATTTCCATGTTTCATTTCATTACCACACATTGGACATTTCATAATTTACCTCATTTCTTCGCAGCTTTTTGCGTATCTCAAGTTTATTGTAATATATCTTTGTGCTCTGTCAATACCTGTTTAAATTGCATATGTAGCAAGAACACTGAAAGATATTTAATGGATGTTATTAATTCTGTTCTAGGAAATAAATTTCGAACGGAATAAAACATTATAAACACTATCAATGTAATATCTTGCAGAAGTAAAGGGGTAAGCAGTTTCCATTTGGTTAACTTTGTATCGCAAAGTTAACCAAGATTCCTTTGTGAATAAAAAGAATTTAAAGTATACTGATATTAAGAAAATATCACTTTATTTTGGGCTCTTTGTTGATATAATGACAAATAGATAAGAGAGAAAAGAGGGGGATTTCATATGTTAACATTTAATCATTTCAGCAAGACTTATAAGGGTGGGAAGAAAGCAGTGGAGGATTTATGCCTGCAGGTGGAGGCCGGTGATATTTTCGGATTCATTGGTCATAATGGGGCAGGGAAAAGTACGACAATTAAAGCAGTAGCAGGAGTTCTTGATTTTGAGGAAGGCGAGATTCTGGTAGATGGTCATTCAATCAGAAAAGAACCACTTATATGTAAGCAGTCTATGGCATATTTACCTGACAACCCAGATTTGTATGAACATCTGACAGGAATCCAATTTTTGAATTTTATTGCAGATATTTTTGGAGTTCCATCACAGATAAGGCAGGATAGAATTAAAAAGTATGCGGAGCTGTTTGAAATTACAGGAAATCTAGGAGACCTTGTAGCTTCATATTCTCATGGGATGAAGCAGAAATTGGCAATCATATCAGCGGTGGTTCATGAGCCGAAATTACTGATATTAGATGAACCTTTTGTTGGACTGGATCCGAAGGCGTCAGTTGTATTGAAGAGAATCATGCATGAATTATGTGACAATGGAAGTGCAATTTTTTTCTCTACGCATATATTGGAGGTCGCCGAGAAGCTTTGTAATAAGGTTGCTATGATCCACCATGGAAGACTTGCATTTGCCGGTACGATGGAGGATATGCTGAAGGAGAAAGAGGGCGGCTCCCTGGAGGATATTTTTATGGAGATTGTGAACCATGAATAGTAAGGGAGTAAGGGGGAGGCGTATAAAGTATGAATAATATAGATGTAAATTCTAAGAGGAAGAATCCATGTTGGCTGCTTGTGAAAAACAGACTAACAGCGCAGCTTGGTATCAATGTTTTTCGCTATGAAAAGGACACACATAAAAGAAATAGTAAGATAGCGACAACGGTAGCTCTAATTATATGCTTGCTCATGATTCTCGGCTACTGTGGTGGAATGGCTTTTGGTTATGCACATCTGGGGTTGACAGAATTGATTCCGGGTATCGCCTTGGTTATCAGCAGCCTTATTACTATGTTCTTTACGATGTTTAAGGCGAACGGAGAACTCTTTGGCTTTAAGGATTATGATATGGTTATGTCCCTGCCAGTCCCGGTAAGGACCATTATTAGCAGCCGTTTTCTTAATATGTATATATGGAATACCTTCATTACACTTCTTGTTATGTTGCCAATGGGGGTTGTCTATGCCTACTACATAGTACCATCGATTGGCTTTTATATCATGTGGCTTATGGGCATCTTTTTGACCTGCCTGATTCCCACCACGGTGGCGGCTATCTTTGGAGCAGTTATAACAGCGATTTCATCTAAATTCAGATATGCAAGCGCAATATCTACCCTACTCAGTATCGTATTTATAGTAGCAATCATGTTGCTTCCTATGCTAGCATCGACTGAGAATACCGGTCTGGGTGAAATATTTGATAAGGAAACCGGAGATATTGACAAGGAAGCTTTTGCAACCCTAGCGCCTGTGATTTCGGACAAATTGAATCAGGTATATCCACCGGTGAGGCTTTTTACAGCAGCAGTAGTGCAGGGGAATATAGGATCCTTTCTGCTCTTTGTAGGAATTTCCATCTGCTGGTACGTGATTTTTGTTCTTTTATTATCCCTAAAATACAGGCAGATCAACACAGCTTTGACCTCCCACAGGAGCAGGGCTGATTACAAATTAGAAATCTTACATCAGGGTAGCATGCTTATTGCACTTTATAAGAAAACAATTAAGCGTATCTTAAAATCTACAATATGTGCTACAAATCTGCTTATTGGTTGCGTGCTTGCAGTACTAATGGCTGTTGCCCTGACGATTGTTGGACCGGAGAAAATGATGCAGAGTCTTGATGCGTCTGATTATATGAATATCGTAAAAAATGCAGCCAGCTTTTGTATTGCGGCCCTGGTATGTATGACGAACACAGCCGCTATTTCACTTGCGTTAGAGGGAAAGAATATCTGGCTGATTAAATCATTGCCGATTCCACCGAAAACATTATATGATAGTTATCTGTTAACTAATCTGACCTTTACCGTCCCAACCTCTATTGTATGCGGGATATTGTTTAGTATTTCCTTAAAAACAGGCTTTATTGGAACTACACTTATGCTTCTGACTCCTCTTTGCTTTTCACTATTCACAGCCGTATTTGGCATATTTATTGGAAATAGAATGGCATATTATAACTGGCAGGAGGAGATACGGCTAATAAAACAGAGCGTCATGGGTATGATTGCGATGCTAGGTGGAATGGTTTTTATCATAATCTGTGGAGTCATAGCCAATATCGGTATCCTACCTTTTTCTGCGAATATGATTACCTTTATTATAGATATATTGATATTGATGCTTGCAGCAGTGATTTATTTACATGAAAGTAATCGCCCGGTAAAAGAATAAATGTGGGATAGATGATATGAAACAATGGAAATTGTGGATAAGAGAGTGTGGGCATACGACTTATGCAGCCAGATAACTTATGCAACCAGCAGTTGGCAAATAAGAAACCAATGGATGTTAGAACTAATACCATTACCTTGATATACTTATAATATAAGAGTACTTATAAATCGGTACTTGACTTAAATAGGGAGGGTTTACATATGCAGTTAGCTGAGAAATTACAGATATTAAGAAAGAATAGCGGGTATTCACAGGAAGAGCTGGCAGAGAAATTGAATGTATCTAGACAAGCGGTTGGTAAGTGGGAGAGTGGGCTTTCCCATCCGGATATTGATAATCTGATATGCCTTAGCGACTTGTATAAGGTTACAGTTGATCGATTAATTAAAGAAGATGATATATGCAATAAGCAGCTTTTAGATTCCTTTGCCTATAGTAAGAACTCAGTTATCGAGTTTTTAATAAAAGCGAAGAAGCAGACCTATGCAGGCTACGGACCGGAAGTTAATTCATCTAGACCAGCTTCCCACGATTTGCAATACGAAGAGGGTGACTATTACTATTATGACACATATTTGGGAGGGGAATGTTTTTCGGGTGAAGAAGCCGTATGGATGAATAGGCTACCAATATGGTCAATGAATTATGTAGGTCGGGTTATCGGAGAGAATTTCAGTGGTGATTTCTTAAAGAAAGCCCTATCGGTACTCACCTTAGAGCAGCCGTACAGAGGGCCGAAAATCTATCATGAGGGGCAATATAGTTATCATTGCAAGGTAGATGGTGATTTTGAGTGGTATCAGGGATATGAAGAGATATTTTATGATAGTATAAAAATCTATGAGTGTTATTTTCACGGTGGAATAGTGAAATAGCCAATGTATTACAGGTCCCGGAATGGGTTTGAATGCTCCCTTTAATCAGAAGGGGGCATTGCGATTTTTCGGGGCTTTTTATGATGATATAGATTAAAATGCTTTTCTCATATTTGATTCTTGCAATCAGATGGATAGAAAGATATGATATAACGATGGAAGATGTTCGAAAACATATATAAATTGATCAGTGATTTAAACAAGGCAAGTTTGGAATCATCAGGAGGTTGTTTTAATGAATAGTGAAAAAATAGAGATGAGGTTTGGAAATCGGGCAGTTTTGTATGCTATTCTAGCAGCAGCCTTGTATGCTCTCAGTGCGCCACTCTCTAAACTTCTGCTTAATTCGGTGTCAGTAACCATGATGGCAGCATTTCTCTATCTGGGTGCTGGATTTGGCATGCTGATAATTGGGTTTACAGGGAAATTTACAGGTAAAGAAAATCAGAATGAGAATATCACTAGAAAGGATTTGCCCTATGTATTTGCAATGGTTATCCTAGATATCATGGCGCCAATATTCCTTATGTTAGGAATTTCTAATACTACGGCAGCCAACGCATCATTACTTAACAATTTTGAAATTGTAGCTACATCTGTAATTGCCTTAATGATATTTCATGAAACAATCTCAAAAAGGCTCAGGATTGCAATAGCACTTGTGACCATATCCAGTATGATGCTTTCGTTTGAAGATATCAGCAGTCTGTCCTTCTCGATAGGCTCTCTGTTCATCCTTCTGGCATGTATATGCTGGGGCTTTGAAAATAACTGTACTAGGATGCTGGCTAATAAAAATCCATTGCGTATTGTTGTTATTAAGGGACTATGCTCCGGAGCAGGGTCCTTTCTGATTGCAAATATTGTTGGCGAGTCTATGCCTAAAGCCAGATATATAATACTCACGATGCTGCTGGGATTCGTAGCATACGGTCTAAGTATTTTCTTCTATGTATCTGCCCAAAGGTACATCGGTGCAGCAAAGACTAGTACTTATTATGCGATTGCACCATTTATCGGAGTGCTATTATCCTTTATCATCCTTCGTGAGATTCCGGGTAAGATCTTCTTTGTAGCCATGGGTATTATGCTGGTTGGCACATATTTAGTTAGAGAGAAAACTTTAACTGTAAAAGATCATGTAGAAAGGTAATATGAACAAAAGTAGATTCTGTAATTGAATGACTTGCTAATTGCGGGACTACTCGAGAAGTATTTGATAAAGTGATTGATTACTTTTTTTACCTGTAATATAATGGGGTGTGTTGAGGATGTTATATACGGAGGTAAAAAATGTGGGAAGATAGCATTAAAGAACTTGAGAATAAACGTACCAGAATTAAAATCGGAGGTGGTTCCGACAAAATCGAGAGGCAGCACAGGAATGGAAAGCTGACAGCCAGAGAGAGATTGGAACTACTGTTTGATAAAGATAGCTTTGTTGAGACAGATAATATGATAGAATCCCGAATTGAGGATTTTAATTTAAAGAGTAAGCGGGTTATGGGAGACGGGGTAGTTACTGGTTACGGTGAAGTTGAGGGTAGGCTTACATTTGCCTATGCGGAGGATTTCACGGTGATGGGTGGAACTCTCGGAGAGTATCATTCTTTGAAAATATGCCGTTTGCAAGATATGGCTTATAATATGAAGGCACCGATTATTATGATTAATGATAGCGGTGGAGCGAGAATTGAAGAAGGAATTAGCTCCTTGAGTGGTTATAGTGGCATATTTTATAGAAATACTAGAGCATCAGGGGTGATTCCTCAGATTGCTGTTATTTTAGGGCCTTGCTCCGGAGGGTCCTGCTATTCTCCGGCCATATGTGACTTTACCTTCATCGTCCGAGATATTGGAAAGATGTTTATTACCGGTCCACAGGTAGTCAAAACCGTGATTGGAGAGGAAGTATCACTGGAGGAATTAGGTGGTGCTGGTATACATGAAACAATAAGCGGTGTTACGCATTTTACATATGAGGATGAAGAGC
>DATESP010000262.1:0-4059 GCA_035270645.1 Mobilitalea sp.
AAATGACTGTATGAGCTGCAATATATTATTGTACTCCCATACAGTTATTTTGCATTTTCAACTAAAGTAACAGGGGAAATATTACTTTGATATTGCCATAATATATAAAAGTAGCTATAATAATCAATAGAAAGATATAAACCGAGAAGATAAGGTTTTCAATTCCTCTAATATGAGAGTTTGCCTCTTGATTTGACATAGAGATTGTATAACAGCATCTTAGAGGGGGTTTAGCTACGATTAACCTGACATAAAGAAAGAAGGGAATTTGAGTGAGACGATTACACATTATGGATGGTATTAAGAATAGCAAGAATATTAGCAGAGGTTTAAGAGGGTTGTTATTTGCTGCATTAGTATTTATTGCTACAGGTAACTTAATGAATGCAAAAGCAGCCGATGATATTCCAGTCGCTGCAAATCAAGTTAGAGTCGTCGTGGATTATCAAACTGAAACAGCAACAGTTATGCCAGGAACGGGGCTAAGTACCAAATTCTATATTAGTAAAGATAAAAAGAACTGGGAAGTTATAGATCCCATAATACAATTTGATATTTCTACATTTTTTAAGGCTAAAGCAATTCCCCTTTATTTTAAAGGCAATAAGGATATGATTATTAATGAGGTTACACTTCAAGCTCTTGATTCCACTATGAAGGCGGTCTATGATGCTGCCAGTGGTCAGGGAAAAATAACATTTAGTGGCACAACATTACCAATAGAATATCGGGTTGGAAAGGACGGGAACTGGAAGCCAGCCACTAACAATATGCTGACTTCCATCTATGAAATGAATGGTGCTACGCTTTATTTCAGAACTTCCGCTACTCCGCAGAAACGTTCCGGTAAGATAGTATCAGTTAAGATTTCCAAGAGACCCTCTGCTCCATCGGTAAAGGTAGACGGAGGTAAGTTGATTATTACAGGATTAAAGAATGAGGCTATGCAGTACCGCGTGGGAGACACGACGGATTGGATAATGTTTAAATCTGGGGATAGAAGCGTTAAGTATCTAGAGTTGGATAAACTGTTAGCTAAAGATTTGCCTGCAAATGCACCTATCCCAGCGGGAATAGTTGAAGTTAGAACCATTGCTACTGCAAAGAAGCCAGCTTCTGCAATAAAGGTCATAGAGATTCCTGCTCAGGCAGCCACACCCTCGGCAGTAACAATTACTGCTTCAAAATTATCTGTCATTGATACTAACGCTAAAAGAGCCTATGAGTATGCAAGAGTATCAGCTACAACTACATTAAACCTGAAGACAGCTAAGTGGGTATCCTTCACTGCTTCAAAGCCTGCTACTATCAAAAAACTTACAGCAGGGGAGAAGCTCTATATTAGGGTAAAGACTACCACAGATAAGGCTACAAAACAGGTAATACCGGCATCTACCTATAAAGAAATAGTAATAGACGCGTCGATGATTAACAAATCATTATAACCCTGAAATTAAGCCTACAATTCCCGAGATGCTAGGGGTTGTAGGCTTTCATTCATAATTTTCACCTAAAATACTTCTTATAAGCCAGTGGGTTACAATTGTAATTTGTGGTCTTAATGTAATATCTGCATTTTGCATTTTCTTACTATATTCAAAGGCAAAAGTATTCAATGTCTTTAAAATATCATGACAAATAGCAAACTGCTTTGTGTGGAAATCTGGTTTATCGCCCGTATACTATTGGATTACTCCCATTCTATCGTAGCCGGTGGCTTGCCCGTGATGTCATAGCAGATGCGGTTCACATTTTTTACTTCATTAACTATCCTATTGGATACTCGTCCAAGTAGTTCCCAGGGAAGCTCGGCAAATTCTGCGGTCATGAAGTCAGTTGTTGTTACCGCTCTTAATGCTACGGTATAATCATAGGTTCGCTCATCGCCCATGACTCCTACACTTCGAAGGTTTGTCAGTACAGCAAAATACTGTCCGATGCTGCGGGCCAGACCAGCCTTGGCAATCTCTTCACGGTAGATATAGTCAGCATCCTGTAAGGTTATAACCTTTTCGGGAGTGATATCACCAATGATACGGATGGCTAATCCAGGACCAGGGAAGGGCTGTCTAAAGACAAGATTTTCAGGGATACCAAGCTCTAGACCGACCTTTCTCACTTCATCCTTAAAGAGGTTTCTGAGAGGTTCGATGATTTCCTTAAAATCAACATAGTCGGGTAATCCGCCTACATTGTGGTGGCTTTTGATAACGGCTGATTTTCCTAGACCACTTTCTATTACGTCTGGATAAATCGTTCCTTGAACAAGGTAATCCACTGTACCAATTTTCTTTGCTTCTTCCTCAAATACTCTTATAAATTCCTCGCCGATTATTTTCCTTTTCTGTTCTGGCTCGGTGACACCTGCAAGTTTATTGTAGAAACGCTCTTGCGCATTTACACGAATAAAGTTTAAGTTATATTGGTTGGCGAAGACGGCTTCTACTTCGTCACCTTCATTCTTACGCAGTAAACCATGATCTACGAAGATACAGGTGAGCTGTTTTCCTACGGCTTTACTAATCATAACAGCAGCCACTGAGGAATCTACACCTCCGGATAGAGCACAAAGGACCTTCTTGTCACCAATCTTTTCTCGTAACTGTGATATAGTCTCTTCAGCGAAGGCGGCTATTTGCCAATCACCTGAACAAAGGCATATCTTGTATAGAAAATTGTGAAGCATCTTGGTACCCTCAGGGGTATGAACTACTTCGGGATGAAACTGTACACCATAAAGATTTCTAGTGGAATCCTCAATAGCCGCTATAGGACAGGATTCAGAGACAGCCACGATTTTAAAGCCGGCGGCGGGTTCTTCTATATAATCAGTATGACTCATCCAACATATAGCATTGGTAGATACTTCGTGGAACAATTTGGATGAATTGTCGACCTTGATTTCTGTTTTTCCATATTCACGTAGAGGTGCTTTGGAAACCTTACCACCAAGTAAATAGGTCATTAGCTGACCTCCATAACAGATACCCAGAATTGGTATTCCCAAGGAAAAGATGGCCGGATCATAGGATGGAGCATCCTGGCTATATACACTGGAAGGTCCTCCTGTAAATATAATTCCCTTAGGGGCTATCTCTTTAATCTGTTCCAGGCTAGTATAGTATGGAAGCACTTCACAATAAACATTACATTCTCTGACACGTCTGGCAATTAGCTGATTATACTGACCGCCAAAGTCAAGTATAATTACTTTTTCTTTTTCCAATTTGAACCTCCTGATTTGAGAAAATAGGTATAGACAATTATAATTTTGTGGTGCTTGTATATAATGATTTTATTTGATAAACCAGTACATAAAGCGGTACTGGTTAAAATGTAGATTTATAATACAACATTTTAATTTAAAAAACAAGTATCCCTTCTATACAAATCCCAGTTATTTCATACAACTGAGTTTATTAGGATATTATTATGTTTATTAGATCAATGTTAATGTTTTGCATAAGTGATTAGGAGTGAATACATACAGCCATAGAAAACTAAAGTATAGTCATATATTTTTTGTAAGCAATTTTTAGTAATAATTTAGTAGTATTTTGCCGATATATAAGACAACTGAAAACAATGTCGAAAATTAGGTATAATTTCTCATGTGAAAAATTTACCGAAGTTATTTACATTTATACTACATCATGGTATTATGGTACTATGTTATTACAATATATGGTATTATGCATTAGCGAAATCATTGTAGAGCTATGGGGGTAGTTATGATGGAAGAGCTAGAACTAAAGGAAATATTTGATTGTGCACCTGAAATTAATTTTAACTTAGGCTATCGCTATTTCCTCTGCAATATGAATAATTATGTACAGGCGATACTTTCCACTTTGAAGAGCATCAAGTCAAAATTGCCTTTATTGAGAAGCATGTACAGGACTAAGGAATATGAAGGTCTAAGGACTATAACTCGAGCACTGCAGCTCATGATGAGTAATATCGGAGTTGCTAACTTTGGTGAATTGTCCTTTCAGATAGAATCAGCCCTGCTTAACAGGGAGGATGATTTGGTTTTAGAACTACTGGATGAATATATCA
>DATESP010000263.1:0-3559 GCA_035270645.1 Mobilitalea sp.
GGAGGCCTTGGCTAAGGAATATAAGTTTAAGCTGGAGACGCCATATAATAAGCTACCAGAGGACATAAAGGATATGTTCATCAATGGAACCAATGGTAAAGTTGTTAAGGTTCATTACCGCGGACAACGTGGTGAGGGTATCTATGATGTAGAATTTGAGGGATTGATAAAGAATATGCAGAGACGTTACAGGGAGACCGGTTCCGAGACCATCAAGCAGGACTATGAGTCCTTTATGCGAACTACTCCCTGTACCGAATGTGGCGGTAGGCGGCTGAAGAAGGAATCTTTAGCAGTTACTGTGGGCGATAAGAATATATCAGAGGTAACTGATTACCCCATCCGTGATCTAGCTGTATTTATGCAGGAGTTGAAGCTTACTTCTATGCAGCAAAAGATTGGTGAGATAGTTCTTAAAGAGATTAGGGCTAGAATAAAATTCTTGATAAGTGTTGGTTTGGATTATCTTACACTAGCTAGAGCGACGGGATCCTTATCTGGTGGCGAAGCACAGAGAATTCGTCTCGCGACCCAGATCGGGTCAGGCCTCGTTGGAGTCGCATACATCTTAGATGAACCGAGTATCGGTCTTCATCAAAGGGACAATGGTAAATTAATAAAAGCACTAATAGATTTGAAGGATTTGGGTAATACCTTAATTGTGGTTGAGCATGATGAGGATACGATGTATGCTGCAGATCATATTATAGATATCGGGCCAGCTGCCGGAGAGCATGGTGGAGAAGTCGTGGCCGAGGGTTCGGCGCAGGACATCATGAATGTTGAGCGATCAATTACAGGCGCATATTTAAGTGGTAGGATAACAATTCCAGTACCGAAGAAGAGGCGTAAACCTTTAGGATATCTGAAAATTATCGGCGCTTCTGAGAATAATTTAAAATCTATTAATGTAGATATTCCTCTTGGTATTATGACCTGCATTACCGGTGTTTCGGGTTCGGGTAAGAGTTCCCTTGTGACGGAAATCCTCTATAAGAGACTTGCCAGGGACCTGAACCGGGCACGAACTATTCCAGGTAAACACAAGGATATGCTAGGCATTGAGCAGTTAGATAAGGTTATCAATATTGACCAGTCTCCGATTGGAAGAACTCCAAGATCTAATCCGGCTACCTATACCGGAGTATTTGACATGGTCAGGGATCTGTTTGCATCCACACAGGATGCTAAGATGCGGGGCTATGCCAAGGGTCGTTTCAGCTTTAATGTGAAGGGCGGACGTTGTGAGGCCTGCAGAGGTGATGGTATTATTAAGATAGAGATGAACTTCCTCCCGGATATCTATGTTCCCTGTGAGGTATGTGGAGGAAAAAGGTATAATAGGGATACTTTAGAGGTTCATTACAAGGGCAAAAGTATTTATGATGTTCTGAATATGACAATTGAGGAAGCGGTACACTTCTTTGAAAATGTTCCCTCCATCCGCAGAAAGATCGAGACCATGAATGATGTTGGTTTGTCATATATCAGATTGGGACATCCATCTACTTCTCTTTCAGGTGGTGAAGCACAGAGGATTAAGCTGGCTACTGAATTAAGTAAACGTAGTACCGGTAAGACTATCTATATTCTTGATGAGCCGACTACAGGTTTGCATTTTGCTGATGTTCATAAACTAATAGAGATTTTAAAGCAATTTTCTGAGACAGGTAATACGGTTGTTGTCATAGAACACAATCTGGATGTAATCAAGACGGCTGACTATATCATAGATATAGGACCTGAGGGCGGAGATAAGGGTGGTACGGTTATAGCGAAGGGGACGCCGGAAGAAATAGCAAAGAACAAAAACTCTTATACTGGTACCTATATAAAGAAGAGCCTTGAACAAAAAACGAAGTAGGGCGAGAGATTAATCTTCTATAGATAAAATTTGTGTATACGTAAATAAATGATGAAAGGTACATGTAGAAATGGGGGTAATTATGAGTCACACTTTCTTTGCCATGATATCAAGGATGAAGTTCATTGAACGCTGGGCCCTGATGCGTAATTCCCGTCAAGAGAATATATGTGAGCATTCTCTTGAGGTCAGTATAATAGCTCATGCTCTAGCTGTAATTAGTAATGAACGTTTGGGGAATAACCTGCACTCAGAAAAAGCAGCATTGATAGGTATATACCATGATGCAACGGAAATTATTACTGGAGATATGCCGACCCCTATCAAATACTATAATTCAAGCATACAGTTAGCCTTTAAGGCCGTGGAAAAAGAAGCAGCTGGAAGACTTCTGAATATGTTGCCAGAGGATTTGAAAAAGAGTTATGAGGAGGTCTTTATTCCAAGGGAAGAGGATGATTATCTCTGGAAATTGGTTAAGGCTGCAGATAAGCTATCTGCATTGATTAAATGCATTGAGGAGCATAAGGCAGGTAATACAGAGTTTATTAGTGCTGAGAAGTCCATTCTCCATCTCCTGCAGGATATGAAGCTTAAGGAAGTGGATATCTTCCTGGAGGAATTCCTACCGGCATATCAGAAGAATCTGGATGAATTAAACTGAATTTGCGCAAGAATAGCGCAGAAATAAGGTGAATTATGTTTGAAATTGATGGCAAATGGATAATGGAGGGTCTGGAGGCAGATGATTCCAGACGAATAAGGACTAGTAAGCAACTCTCTGAGTATATTAATCACATAGGTTTTCTTCCCCTGTTCAAAAATAACATTCATGGTTTTTCTGTTGAAGAGTTAACTACTGCTGATTCCTGGTTTTCTGGAAGACATGGGGAAGATCCTTGGGAATGGCGTGAGGTAATTGCGGGTGAAGGTGAGATTGCTTATGGTAAGTTATTCTGTAACCGTGCCGGCTTTATCTCAAGGGAATGGTACCCTTACTTTGCTTCCTACAGGAGGGACGGCTATGATTTTGACAGCAGGTATGAGGATGGATTGGCAAGCCGTAAGCACAAAAAGCTAATTGATGTCCTAGAATTATACGATTTTCTACCCTCCAATATATTAAAAGCCCAAGCGGGTTTTGGCAAGGGAGGGGAAAAGGGCTTTGACGGGGCTACATGTTCACTCCAGATGCAGACCTATATCGTAGTCAATGGCTTTCATAAGAGACGGAATAAGAATAATGAAGAATATGGCTGGTCAGTCGCAGACTATTCACTAAGCGAGAGGTTGTTTGGTGAAGAACATGTTAAATCTGCTTATAGTATAGGCGCAAGTGAGGCAAAGAGTAGAATTGTCGGGCATGTATTAGAACATATAACTGGTTCCGCATATAGGGAAGTTGAGAAGCTGATTAAATAGACATTATTCAATAATATACTACATTCACTAGTTATATATCTACATTGTTATTTAGATTTGGTATGGTAAAATTATATTTGTAAATACTACAAGGCTGGTTATAAACTTTAAAAGAGCTTTTCCCCCTAAGCGAAATGACTGTATGAGCTGCAATATATTATTGTACTCCCATACAGTTATTTTGCATTTTCAACTAAAGTAACAGGGGAAATATTACTTTGATATTGCCATAATATATAAAAGTAGCTATAATAATCAATAGAAAGATATAAA
>DATESP010000264.1:0-2979 GCA_035270645.1 Mobilitalea sp.
GGTGAGAAGTCCCTGACTGCCATATCATTACTATTTGCCATACAGAACTTGAAGCCTTCCCCCTTCTGTCTCCTAGACGAGATCGAAGCGGCCTTGGATGATTCAAACGTAAAGAGATTTGCGAAGTACCTGGACAAATTATCAAAGGAAACACAATTTATCATTATTACGCATCGTAGGGGAACAATGGTTGCAGCAGACATACTATATGGTATCACGATGCAGGAAAAGGGTATCTCGACGCTTGTATCAGTAAGCTTGATTGAGAATGACCTCGAAGTATAAGAATAATTGAAAGGTATGAATAAAGCATGGGAGAGAATAAAACCGGATTTTTTGGAAAATTAGTAAAGGGCTTATCTAAGACTAGAAATAGTATTGCGAATGGGATTGATGCGTTATTTAGTGGGTTCACCAGTATTGATGATGATTTTTATGAAGAATTGGAAGAATTACTGATAATGTCTGACCTTGGTATTAATACAACTACAGCAGTACTTGAGGATTTAAGAAAACAGGTAAAGGATAATAAGATAAAAGATCCTGAAGAGTGCAGACAGCTTCTGATTACTAGCTTGAAGGAACAGATGCAGGTAAATGATACAGCTTATGAATTTGAACACAGAAAGTCCGTAATTCTTCTTATAGGAGTAAATGGTGTAGGCAAGACAACTTCCGTCGGCAAATTAGCAGGACAACTTAAGGATCAAGGGAAAAAGGTAATGGTAGCCGCTGCTGATACCTTCCGTGCTGCTGCAATTGAGCAGTTGACTGAATGGGCACATCGTGCTAATGTAGATATTATTTCTCAAAAGGAAGGCTCGGATCCAGCTGCAGTCATATATGATGCTGTTACCGCTGCGAAAGCAAGAAATTGCGATGCTCTTATTTGTGATACGGCAGGCCGTCTTCACAATAAGAAGAATTTGATGGAAGAATTAAAGAAGATTAACCGTGTTATTGATAGGGAGTATCCCGAAGCATATCGAGAGACCCTCGTTGTCCTAGATGGAACGACAGGACAGAATGCTCTGGCTCAGGCTAGAGAATTCAACGAAGTAGCTGATATAACAGGAATTGTCCTAACTAAGCTAGACGGTACCGCCAAAGGCGGCATTGCCATAACAATACAGTCAGAACTTAACATTCCCGTTAAATATATCGGGATCGGCGAGCAAATAGACGATCTGCAGAAATTTAATGCTGACGATTTTGTGAATGCATTATTTCAAAAAAGTGAATAGGAGACGATGGCAATGATGACACTAGACAAGTTTGAGGAAGCAACCGAAGCGGTCAATAAGGTTATACTAAGGACGAAATTAATTTATAGTGATTATTTTTCCGATACGACCGGTAACAAGGTCTATTTAAAGCCGGAGAATATGCAATTTACCGGTGCCTATAAGGTACGTGGAGCTTACTATAAAATCAGTACTTTATCTCAGGAGGAACGAGACAGAGGCTTAGTAACTGCTTCTGCCGGTAACCACGCACAGGGAGTTGCCTATGCAGCGAAGCTCTACAATGCTAAGGCAGTTATAGTAATGCCGACCACTACACCTTTAATTAAGGTGAACAGGACAAAGAGCTATGGTGCAGAGGTAATTCTATACGGAAATGTTTATGACGAGGCATGCCAATACGCATATCAACTCGTAGAAGAGAAGGGATACACTATGATACATCCCTTTAATGATGAAGTAATAGCTACAGGTCAAGGTACTATCGCCATGGAGATATTTAAGGATCTCCCAACCGTTGACATCATACTGGCACCAATTGGAGGCGGGGGGTTAATCGCCGGAGTAGCAACTTTGGCCAAAATGTTAAATCCGAATATTAAGATAATCGGCGTTGAGCCTGCCGGAGCTGCCTGTATGAAAGAATCCTTAAAAGCAGGTCATGTAGTCACCGTACCCAATATAGAAACCATTGCAGACGGTACTGCTGTAAAGACACCTGGTGATAACATTTTTCCTTATATACAAAAATACGTAGATGAGATTATTACAGTGGAAGATCAGGAATTAATCGTTAACTTTTTAGACATGATAGAAAATCATAAGATGGTAGTTGAAAATTCTGGTCTATTAACTGTTGCTGCCTTAAAACATTTAAATTGTAGAGACAAAAAGGTTGTATCCATACTAAGTGGTGGTAATATGGATATCATTACGGTCTCATCTGTCGTACAGCATGGTTTGATTCAGAGAGGCCGTGTATTTACTGTATCTGTACTTCTTCCTGACCGTCCAGGTGAATTAGTCCATGTAGCCTCCGTAATAGCAAAAGCACAGGGCAATGTTATCCGCCTTGAGCATAACCAGTTTGTAAGTATTAACCGTAACAGTGCTGTGGAGCTTACTATAACCATGGAAACCTTTGGACATGAACACAAGCAGCAGATTGTACAGGCCTTGACTGAAGAAGGATATCAGCCGAAGCTCTGCCAACCAAGTAAATTATATTAGCCGATATTGTGTTTTTACATAACAAAAGCTTATATTTTTATGAATTATTAACGTCTGTCAACTATTTACATCTTGAGTCATGCTTGATATAATATGAATATCTTTATATTCTGCAGCACAAAAAGCTACCCAAATTGCTTTTTGTGCTGAAAGTATACCTTAAGCTATTCAAGTCTTGTTTGATGTTCAAAAATCGCATGCACGAATCCATTAATTCAGCACTATATTTATTTTTTCATGAATTCACCATAGGATGTCCTAGCGTTCTGTTATGCTGTATTTGTTATACTGTATTTGTTATACAGATCAATACAGTTCAGACTTTAAAAGACCATTGTCATATTGCTTTAGGCTTCGTAAAGTTAAGCGTTACTGTTCACTCGTTAGTCAGCGCGAGGTGTTTTACGCAAGTAAAACCCGAGAACTTCATGCGCCAAAGTGCTCTTTTTGCACTTTGTGTGCATAATTGTTGCTGTGAACGAGGTACGAGTGAACAGTAACAGTT
>DATESP010000265.1:0-3115 GCA_035270645.1 Mobilitalea sp.
GGCCCTAAAACACAGGGCCTAAGCACCAACGACTTCATACAGTTGCTCATCAAACTATATTCCGCATCACTTAAATATATAGACAGTGAATGTGCAAATTGACGAGGTCTAGATGTTCTAAGGGCTTTTGACACCCAAATCAATATTTATATCTACTTAAAATCAACTCGTTGGTGACTATCATCGATATCGTATGTCGAGGTATGTTTTAACGATTTCTAAACATTTGTCAAACCCCAGTTGGCTGCTGTTAAGACAGAGATCGTAATTCTTAGCATCATCCCAGTTCCTTCCGGTGTAATATTTATAGTATTCGGCGCGGTGTTTATCAATAGAAGCAATCTGCTTCTCGATATCCTTCTCCGGCATGCCTGTCATTTCCTTTAAGGTATCAATACAGTCTTCTTCGGGTGCATGAACAAATAACTTAACTACATTTTTATACTCCTTTAATACAAAATCAGCACAGCGACCGACAATCACGCAGGATTGTGTCTCAGCAAGTTCTTTGATAATCTTCGCTTGGTAATTAAACAGATTATCATTTGAAACGAAATCATCACTATCAGGCGGAATCAACTCACCCTTATAGACATTACTGGCTATCTTAAAAAGCAGATTCTTTTTAACTTTCTCATCGGCCTGAGCGAAAAGCTTCTCGTTGATACCACTGTCATCAGAAGCTAAACGAAGTAGCTCCCTGTCATAGTAATGGATGCCAAGTTCTTCCGACAGCATCTTACCGATGGTCCTTCCTCCGCTTCCATATCCTCTAGCGATTGTAATCACGTACTTATTCATAGCTAAACCTCCATATTTATTCTAACTCCTGTGTATGCTTTCTGTGCATATAAGTTTGTGCCGAGGATTTCGCGGGCACAAACAGGATGCTGTTGTGCAATATCGCCAATGTCCGGAAGAACAAGGAGTTCACACCACTGTGTGGACTTCGCAGTTCTTCCCATGTGAAGATGTTCTTTCTTCACATTATTCGCCTAAATAGGCCTTCTTTACCTTCTCGTTGTCCATTAACTCTTTCGCATCGCCCTGCAATACTATATTCCCTGTTTCCAATACATATGCTCGGTTCGCAATTGATAGAGCTTTTTTTGCATTCTGCTCTACTAGTAATACGGTCGTACCGCTCTTATTGATTTCTTTAATAATGTCAAATATTTCTTCGACAAGAATTGGCGAAAGACCCATCGATGGTTCATCCATCAGTATGATTCTAGGATGTGACATTAATGCTCTTCCCATCGCTAGCATCTGCTGTTCGCCACCGCTCAATGTCCCAGCAAGCTGCTTCTTACGTTCCTCGAGCCTTGGAAATCTCTGATATACCATCTCCAAGGACTTAGCAATCTCGTCCGGATCCTTTCGTGAATAAGCACCCAGTAATAGATTATCATATACCGGCAGTTGCGAGAATACTCTTCTCCCCTCCGGTACGTGCGCAATTCCAAGTGATACAATCTGATGTGCCGGAATCTTCTGAAGATCAGTTCCTTCATACAAGACCTCTCCGCTCTTAGCAGAGATAAGTCCAGTTACCGTATGCAGTATTGTCGTTTTACCCGCACCGTTAGCACCGATTAAAGCTATAATTTCACCCTCATTTACCTCGAAGGATACTTCCTTAATAGCCTGGATCACTCCATAATAAACCTGTAAATTTTTAACCTCCAGCATGGCCATATCTAATTCTCCTTGCATCTTAATTTACTCACCGAGATACGCTTTGATTACCTCAGGATTATGAAGTACATCCTGGGGTGTTCCGTTAGCCAGCTCCATACCAAAGTTCAATACAAATATCTTCTCGCAGATACCGGCAACTAGTTTCATATCATGTTCTATTAATAAAATTGTAACATTATATTTTTTACGGACCAGTGTAATGGTTTCCATCAATTCCTCAGTTTCAGATGGGTTCATACCTGCTGCCGGTTCATCTAAGAGCAGAAGCTTTGGATTAGTCGCTAAAGCTCTTGCTATTTCTAGTTTTCTCTGCTTACCATAAGGTAGGTTAGCCGATAGCAGGTTCGCCTCCTTATCAAGATCAAAAACCTTCAATATATCATGAGCTCGCTCATTCATCTTGCTCTCGGTCTTAAAGAATTTTGGAAGCCTTAATATACCCGATGCAGTAGAATATTTATAGTTATTGTGTAATCCTGCCTTGACATTATCCAAAACCGACATATTCTTAAAAAGACGAATATTTTGAAATGTCCTCGCTATCCCCGCCTTGTTGATATTGATATTGCTAAGTCCGGTAATATTCACTCCATCCAACTCAACCCGTCCGCTATCAGGCTTGTACACACCGGTCAGCAAGTTGAATATAGTAGTCTTTCCGGCTCCATTTGGTCCGATAAGCCCATACAGTTCGCCCTCTTCAATAGTTATATTGAAAGAATCCACCGCTCGTAAACCACCAAATGAGATGCCTAGGTTCTTTACCGATAATATCGCCATAGTCTTATGCCTCCCCCTTCTTCGACTTCTTCACACGCGAAAGCAGTAAACCTTTAATCGAATGTGTCTTACGCCAAGTAATGCAGGTCGGGTTCCAGTTGAAAATCATCATAGCAATTAACACAATTGCGTAAATCAGCATACGATAATCCTGCATAAAACGTAGATACTCTGGAAGAAGTGTCAATATAACTGCTGCAATTATGGACCCGCTGAGATTTCCCATACCCCCAAGTACAACAAATACAAGAATCAGAATCGACATATTATAACCGAAATTCTTCGGAGTAGCAGTCAGTGTTGATATATTGTGAGAATAAAGTACTCCTGCAACACCTGCCATAGCTGCAGAAATAGAAAATGCTATTATCTTAAACTTAGTAATATCTATTCCTACGGATTCCGCTGCAATCCTATTGTCCCTGATTGCCTTAATAGCCCGTCCGGAGCGTGAATTAACCAGATTGTTAATAATTATATAGGTTAAGACCAGCAAGATTACGGCAATGGTAAAGGTACTATCCTTAGGTGTTGCGAAGATACCCTTGGCGCCATTGATAATAATCTCACCTTCTTTCTCGATATTTAACGACATGGAATCCTTCATTGAAAAATGGAAGCCTCTGCTGTCCCT
>DATESP010000266.1:0-4405 GCA_035270645.1 Mobilitalea sp.
TCTTATATTTTACCCGAGGACTCCGGTATGCTCCAGCAAAATCCTAACACCCATAATAATTAGGATAAGCCCACCGGTTAATTCAGCCTTTGCCTTAAAAAACGAACCAAACACGCTTCCGACCCAAACTGCGAACATGGATAAGGTAAAGGTGACAATTCCTATGAAAGAAACAGCGGGAACGATAGATACATTCAAGAATGCAAAGGTTACACCGACTGCCAGGGCATCAATACTTGTTGCGATTGCGAGGACGGACATCTTCTTAAAACTAAGAGAATCATCCGTACCATCTTCTTTATTGTAGCTGACGTCACAGCTACTGTTTCTGGATTCCTTGATCATTGTAAAACCTATAATACCGAGTAATATAAAAGCAACCCAATGGTCTATGGAGGTAATAGCATCACGAAACTGAATGCCCAGGAAATAACCGATTAAGGGCATCCCTGCTTGGAAGATGCCAAAATACAGGCCGACAATTCCGGCATTTCTTAAGGTTACCTTCTTCAGAGATAATCCCTTACAGATTGCTACTGCAAAGGCATCCATGGATACACCGATGGCAATAACAAACAATTCAAATAAATTCATAATAGTACTCCTTTAGTCAACTACGTATAAGTTTTTATATTATATCATAAGTACATTTTTTATTAAAGAAAATAAATGCTAAAAAGTCTATTGCAAATCCATGCTCTATGTGTTATAGTTGTAATAGAACAAACAAGGATGAGAGAATATACTATATTCCCATAAGGCAATTATTAATAAGGAGGCGCCATTATGAATATCAATAAATTTACGCAGAATTCGCTTCGGGCGGTCGAAGATTGTGAGAAGCTTGCTTATGAATTCGGGCATCAGGAGATTGATGTGGAACATCTGTTATACTGCCTTCTGAATCTGGAAGATAGTCTGATTAAGAAGCTGTATGAGAAAATGGAGATTAATACAGATGTCTTCTTGGCTCAGGTTAAGGGACTACTTAATAAACGACCAAAGGTTTCCGGGGGACAGGTTCATATCAGCAATGACCTAAATAAAATTTTAATCAGTGCAGAGGATGAAGCTAAGCAGATGGGTGATTCCTATGTATCTGTAGAGCACCTGTTTCTGAGCATGTTAAAGCAACCGGGTAAGACCGTAAAAGTGCTATTAAGTGATTTTGGAATTACTAGAGATAAATTTCTTCAGGCACTTCAGACAGTTCGTGGTAATCAGAGAGTGGTCAGTGATAACCCTGAGGTTACATATGATACTCTGGAGAAATATGGCTATGATCTGGTAGAGCGTGCCAAGGAACAGAAGTTAGATCCTGTTATTGGCCGTGACAGTGAGATTAGGAATGTCATTAGAATCCTGTCTCGTAAGACGAAGAACAACCCGGTATTAATCGGTGAGCCCGGTGTTGGTAAGACGGCAGTAGTTGAAGGACTGGCACAGAGAATCGTCGCGGGCGATGTACCGCAGTCGTTAAAGGATAAGAAGCTATTTGCCCTGGATATGGGGTCATTGGTTGCCGGTGCCAAATACCGCGGTGAGTTTGAGGAAAGGCTGAAAGCAGTTTTGGACGAGGTCAAGAATAGCGAAGGTCGTATCATCCTATTCATCGATGAGCTTCATACCATAGTAGGAGCAGGTAAGACCGAAGGCTCCATGGATGCCGGCAATATGCTTAAGCCCATGCTTGCCAGAGGTGAGCTCCACTGTATCGGAGCAACAACCTTAAGGGAATATCACCAATATATAGAGAAGGATGCAGCTCTTGAACGTAGGTTTCAACCAGTCATGGTGGATGAGCCGACAGTAGAGGATACGATATCAATATTAAGAGGACTGAAAGATCGCTATGAGGTGTTCCACGGAGTTAAAATTACAGATGGAGCCTTAGTCAGTGCCGCTACCTTATCTAACCGATATATTTCCGACCGTTTTCTACCTGATAAGGCCATTGACCTTGTGGATGAGGCTTGTGCATTAATTAAGACCGAGCTGGATTCCATGCCAACTGAACTGGATGATATGCAGAGAAGAATTATGCAGATGGAAATAGAGGAGGCTGCCCTAAAGAAGGAAAATGACCGCTTAAGTTCCGACCGACTTGCTGAGCTGCAGAAGGAACTGGCTGAGCAGCGGGAGGTCTTTGCCGGCGCCAAAGCCAAATGGGATAATGAGAAAAATTCTATGGAGAAGGTTCATAAGCTGAGAGAATCGCTCGAGGAGCTGAATCATGAAATAGAACTGGCTGAGAGAAACTATGATCTCAATAAGGCAGCAGAACTTAAGTATGGTAGACTACCCGAGTTACAGAGACAGATTGATGAGGAAGAAAAAAGTGTTCGAGAGAAGGAGAATACACTGGTTCATGAGAATGTCAGTGAGGAGGAGATCGCCAAGATTATTTCAAGATGGACTGGCATTCCTGTAACAAAGCTGACAGAGAGTGAGAGGAACAAGACCCTTCATCTGAGCAATGAGCTTCATAAGAGAGTGGTGGGTCAGGAGAATGGTGTCGATATGGTATCGGATGCAATTCTTCGTTCCAAGGCAGGAATCAAGGACCCGAGGAAGCCAATCGGTTCCTTCCTATTCCTTGGACCTACTGGCGTTGGAAAAACCGAACTGGCCAAAGCACTTGCTGAGAGCTTATTTGACAATGAACATAACATAGTTCGTATAGATATGAGTGAGTACATGGAGAAGCACTCCGTTTCAAGACTAATCGGAGCACCTCCGGGATATATCGGCTATGAGGAAGGAGGTCAACTAACTGAGGCGGTTAGGAGAAAACCATATGCAGTAATATTATTTGATGAGGTAGAGAAGGCCCATCCGGACGTATTTAATGTACTACTTCAGGTTCTCGATGATGGTAGGATTACAGATTCTCAGGGTAGAACTGTTGACTTTAAGAATACAGTTATCATATTAACCTCTAACATTGGCTCTAGATATCTACTTGAGGGAATCACGGAGTCCGGTGAGATAAGTCCTTCTTGTGAAAATCAGGTTATGCAGGAGCTTCGAGCTTCTTTCAGACCGGAATTCCTAAATCGTCTAGATGAAATCATAATGTTTAAGCCACTAGCGAAGGAGAATATAAGTGAAATCATTGACCTTATGGTTAACGATTTAAATAAGCGCCTTACAGATAGGGAAATTATGATTAAGGTTACGGACATCGCGAAGGATTATATCGTAGATAGTTCTTATGACCCTGCATATGGAGCAAGACCATTAAAGCGTTTTCTGCAAAAGAATGTGGAAACCTTGAGTGCAAGGCTGATATTAAGTGATCAGGTAGCACCCGGAGACACTATTTTGATTGACGAGGAAGAACAACAGCTTACAGCCAGGGTTATATCTGGTAGAGTAGAAAAATGAATTTTTTAAGTGTACAAATCATAGAATTAAATAAAAGCTGAACTTTTGGAGGATTCTATGAAGAGGCTTAGAACTATACTTTTTCTTCTTATGATAATTGTTACAGGAATTCTGGTTACAGGCTGTAAGACTGAGGACACTGATATTAAGAAATTAAAGGATTTGGAATTTACGGTAGTTGAGGATGCTGACCTGCCGGGAGAATTAAAGGAAATCATTGATGAAAAGAAGGAAAATCCCTTTAAGATCTCCTATTCAAACAAGGATAATCTATATATTATTGTAGGTTATGGAAAGCAAAATAGCGGAGGCTACAGCATCTCTGTTGAGGATCTGTATCTAACCACCAATGCGATATATATTGATACAAACTTGATTGGGCCTTCCCAGGATGATTTAGTCACACAGGGAGTTACATATCCCTATATCGTAGTAAAGCTGGAGTTTATGGATAAGGGAGTGGTGTTTGAATAAGCTCAGTTAGTGTAAAAATAAAAGCAATTTTCACACGTTGAATTTAGGCCTGCGAGCTAGTCGCAGGCATGAATGTAGTGAAAAACTAGTAACTATAGGATGTAATAACAATATTTAGTTGGTATTATAGAGGGAATCCCACATCTTGTGGTAACTGTAAAAATCGGGAATATAGTTAAAATTAATGAAAAATGCTCTTTGAATTTGTGCATATTTGTGTTCTGAGTAGGTACGGGGAACTAATGCTAAAAAAATATTCCATAAAAACCACTAGAAATATACGGAAATTCATGTGCATATTTTAGCAAACAAAGAGCCAAATCTAGTTGAATTATCTGAATATTCATTGACAATTGCCCTAATTTCGTGTTATAATAACAATGATGCATGGTAATTGTAACATAATTTTGTATGAATGTTTGATATGTCCATATTGACTACTAACCGCGGCGATGGAGATAGGAAGCATTAGTAAGGAGTAAAGAATGATGAAGCAAAATGATGTTAGTAAAGTACGTAATGCGGTAATTAGCCATACGGGTAA
>DATESP010000267.1:0-11603 GCA_035270645.1 Mobilitalea sp.
CTACTGGATCTTTTGTAGTGTCCTCGATCACAGGTTCATCTTTAGAATCCTCCTTTTTCTTGTCCTTATTGCATGCTGCTAATGAAGCCAGGCACAATGTCAGAATAAATAATAGTGATAACACTTTATAAAACTTTTTCATACATTATTCCTCCTCTTTCTTATTATTATATATTTTAAAAATAAATATATCAAATTGAATGGTGCAAAACAATAATCTGGACCTTCCTTATGAAAGCTCCGGTTCTTCTACCTCATAGATTATCGTTTTTTTAATTATTAATAACCTAAGGCTTATTATAAGTACAAAAAGCATACCACCTAAAAAAACGATTTCCCTTAGTAGATTTTCTATGTTTTCATATAATAACAGATAGCATATATCTCCTAGAGCAACCACACTGCTTAATATAATTTGTCCTATTGTTGATCTGTAAATTCGATTCTGACTTTTATCAAAGGTCGCATACTCTAACTTGTTTCCAACTACCATAAAACGTAATACACCCATCAGACAAAAAAATGTCGGGATGAACAAAGATACGTAGGGTAGGGCTACATAGATTACTCTGCTTCCTGAGGTGTTTATTAAACCAACACCAAGCACAGTTGCATTACTGCAAAGTGCTAAAGCCAAACAGTGTATTTTTTTCTTTCTAAGCTCTGTTTCGCTAAGTCGGCACGCATAATAATTGCCATCATACATTACTTCCTTCTTAGATTTTCCATTTGAAAGGTGCTTAGAAATAATTTTATAGTCTTTATAGTATTTTTTCATTGAACAACCTATCTATATTTAATTTTATTATGTATCTACCCATTTATATGATAGATAATTACAAGATTTACCGTAAACTAAATTTATCTAAAATTAACTTAATTTTTCTAATCATACGAATAATACATAAAATGTAATTAATTAGTAGTGCTTATAAGTATTATATTATCAACTTATAAGGTTGTCAATAAACACTTTTTTATTTGTCAAACCTGCATACTTTTTTATTAGCCAATCACAATCCAATTCTCATTACATATAATATGACATAAAGGAGTGAATAGTATGTCCATATATGATATTGGAATTTTTGGAGGTGACCTTCGTCAGGTATATATGACTATGTCCTTTCTATCGAAGGGATATAGGGTTGCCACCTACAATATTTACGAGGCAATTGAAGGTAAAAAATCACGGATATCCAATTCACCTTCTTTAGATAAGATACATTTACAAGCTAGCTCACTTGTCACAGATAGTAATTATAGCGCAGTTAACACCTTGAATGAGCTGTTTGAAAGTTGTACCGTACTCATTGGCCCCATCCCCTTATCCCGGGACCAGCTTACTATTACCGCCAAGAATAAGATAGCCTCCGATATGACGATTGCTCATATTGCATATCTTCTCAAAGAACATCATATTCTAATCGGTGGAGATATCCCACCCCCTCTTACAGAACTTTGCAACTCTAAAAATATAAATTATTATGATTTAATAAAGGATGATAAAATAGCTATCTTGAATGCTATCGCTACCGCAGAAGGAACCATAATGGAAGCAATCCAAAGTAGTGACAGAAACCTTCATGGTAGTAATTGTTTAGTGCTCGGTTACGGTCGCTGTGCTAAGGTATTGGCTCATAAATTAAAAGCTCTAGATTCTTATGTTACTATTACAGCCAGAAGAAGGGAGCAATTAGCTGAAGCAGAGGCTTATGGCCTCCAAACAATTTCTCTTTCAGACTTAAAGCAGAGCCTACACTCCTTTCATTTCATAATAAATACTATTCCAGCCTTAATACTGGATAAAGAATGCCTCGCACTGGTGGATCCTCAGACCACTTTGATTGATATATCTTCTGCACCGGGAGGTATTGATTTTAATTATGCAAAGGAACGAAACCTAAAGGCGAAGCTATGTCTGGGTTTACCGGGAATAGTATCACCTAAGACAACTTCTGATATTCTAGTGAAGGAGATTGTTGCTAAGATAAAAGAATTTGGAGTATGAATTCTTTTTTATATGTATTCTAGATGCCATAAGATGGTATCTAAGAAATGTGAAAAATACATTTTTCACACTCAAATTTGTGCCTGCAGAGCGAGTAAATCATAGATTTTCTCACATAAAGTTTGCAGGCATTGAAGAAAGGCATGGTTATTTATATGACCTTAAACGGTAGAAATATGGGCTTTGCCCTCACCGGTTCATTTTGTACCTACGAGAAAGTTTTTCCTGAGATTGAGAGACTAAGCAAAGAGGAAGCCAATTTATACGTCATCTTCTCCGATGCCTCTTCTACCATCGATAGCCGTTTCGGGAAAGCAGTTGATTTTCTCTCTAAAGCGGAGAAGATTACTGGAAGAACGCCTATTACCACAATAATTGATGCTGAGAAATTCGGACCAAGTAATCTACTAGATGTCCTTATCATAGCTCCCTGTACCGGCAATACTCTCGCCAAGCTTGCAAATGGAATAACAGATTCACCTGTACTCATGGCAGCTAAGGGCCATCTAAGGAACAATAAACCACTTGTCATCGCAGTATCAAGTAATGATGCCCTGGGTATCAACTTGAAAAATATTGGTTCTTTATATAACACCAAAAATGTATATTTTGTACCCTTTGGTCAAGATAATTATAAGACAAAGCCAAATTCTATGGTTGCTCATTTTGAATTTATACTGCCGACAATCATGGAAGCATTAGAGGGACGGCAGCTTCAACCACTTATCGTTGTTAAAAAGTAATATAAAAGCAAGGGTGCTTTCAATTCCGAATGGTATACTGTTTTGGGCTGAAGAGCACCCATATATATACTAAAAAATTTATGAGCTGATTGATTGAAAATTCATAAATTTTTCAATTAGTAAATTTATGCTGGCACCCAAATTAGTGGTGCTTCGGCAGAATGGAGATTTATATGTGTGGTATTTCAGGTTTCAGTTGTATCAAGGCTGATTTTACAAAGGAGCACAACAAATGGCACCATGTATTGAATGGTATGAGGAAGGTATTAATCAATCGGGGTCCGGATGATGAAGGTGAGATGTTATATCCGCAGGTTGGATTCGCGCACACGCGGCTATCTATTATTGATCTGAACCGCGGACATCAGCCAATGACTAGACATAAATTCGGAGTTTCCTATACCATCATTTATAATGGTGAGCTATATAACACCTCAGAGCTTCGCACTAATTTAGTTAGGATGGGTTATCTATTTAAAACACAAACTGACACCGAGGTAATATTGACCGGATATATGGCTTTTGGAATTGAGTTTGTAAAAGAACTTAATGGTATCTTTTCTTTTGCCATATGGGATGACAACAGTAGATTGCTTATGCTTTTCCGTGATCGATTAGGCATTAAGCCACTGTTTTATACGATGTGTAACGATACCCTTGTCTTCGCCTCTGAAATCAAGGCCTTATTTGAATTCCCGGGTGTTAAACCAAGAATCGATGCAGTTGGGTTAAGTGAAATATTTTCGCTGGGGCCTGCCAAAACATATGGCCTTGGCATCTTTAAGGATGTGTACGAGGTGTTACCCGGTAATTACCTTCTCTATGATAAAAATGGTCTTCAGCAATTGCAGTATTGGAGTCTAGTCAGTGCTCCCCATGAAAGCTCTTATAAAGAGACTGTCGAAAAGACTTCCTTCCTTCTATATGATTCCGTCAAACGCCAGATGGTTTCCGATATCCCCATATGTACCTTTTTATCCGGAGGGGTGGACAGTAGTTTAGTTACAGCTATCTGTGCTAAGGAATTAAAGAAAGATGGAAAGCAGATTGATACCTACTCCTTTGATTTTGTAGAGAATTCAACATATTTTAAATCAAATTCCTTCCAACCCTCACTAGACCAGCCCTATGTCGATATTATGGTTGACTATGTTGGTAGCCACCACACCTGTCTTGAGTGTGATAATGATGATTTGATGGAGAATCTCTACCCCGCTGTGGATGCTAGGGATCTTCCGAATATGGCTGATGTAGAAGCTTCGCTGTTATATTTTTGTAAAAAAGTTGCTCCATTGAATAAGGTAGCCCTTACCGGTGAATGTGCTGATGAGATATTTGGCGGATATCCCTGGTTCCATAATCCCGATACTTTTGACTTAAATACCTTTCCCTGGTCCAAGAATATGGAGACAAGAAAGCTTCTATTATCTGATGATTTACTCTCCACTATCGATTTGGAGGGTTATGTCCGAGCAGCCTATGAGAAGTCTGTCGCAGAGACACCACTTCTTTCCGGTGAGAATAGGACTCAGTGCCGCCGCAGAGAGATTGCCTATCTAAACCTAAAGTGGTTCATGGTTACCCTTCTTGACCGTATGGATCGCTGCAGTATGTATTCTGGACTCGAGGCCAGAGTTCCTATTGCTGACCACCGTATAGTTGAGTATATCTGGAACGTGCCCTGGGATATGAAGGCATCAAATGGTGTAGTCAAGGGATTGCTACGAGATGCAGGAAAAGGTCTGATTCCAGATGAGATTCTTTTTCGAAAAAAAAGTCCTTATCCTAAAACATATCACCCAGAATACGAGAAAATATTAGGTAATACTCTGCTTAAAGTGCTATCCGATACTAATGCCCCGATTCGCCCTCTCCTTGACATCAATAAGGTAAAAACCTTCCTAGCCGCCCCCTCCGACTATGGGAAACCCTGGTATGGCCAGTTGATGGCCGGTCCGCAGCTAATAGCTTATATGCTACAGGTTAACTACTGGCTAGGAAAATACAATGTTGAGATATTATAGAATCTCTGGGCAAATCTAAAGGGCTGTCCCCATGATATGTTCCCTGTCAAGTAGACAGGGGGCATATCATGGGGACAGCCCTATGCTTTATTCTAATTTATTATTTACGCTTTCTCCGTGCCAACCTTTTCAATTTCTACGATAGCGTTCTTCTTCATAGGAATTCGGCAGTTCTTATTGTTACCAAACTCTACGATTACAACTTCTTCCATAACATCGATAACTACTCCGTAAAAACCACTTGATGTCAAAACACTGTCACCAGTAGCAACTGTAGATAGTAATGCCTGCATTTTCTTCTGTTGTTTCTTCTGTGGACGAATCAACATAAAATACAGTAAGAGTCCTAAGAATCCAATCTGTATTACAATCATTGTTAATCCACCACCATTATTAGGGGTTGTCGTATCATTACCAGCTAAAAGTAAAAAATTGTTCATAATTACCTCCATCTACCGCTTCAGCGGTATTCAAATTCGTAGCGAAAAGCACTCTCCGTGCTTTTTGCCGGTTGAAAAACGCACTTCTTTTCAACCTATTACCTCCTATGTTTTATTAGTTATCACCTTGGTTAAAGCCTTCTAGCTTCATCCTCTTATATTCCTTATAACGTTTTTCCCTGATAGCTTGTCTTATTTCCTCCATCATATGATTGTAAAAATAAAGATTATGGATTACCATTAATCTCATTCCAAGCATTTCCTTTGCTTTCAGCAAATGTTTGATGTAAGCACGGCTATATGTCCTACAGGTTGGGCAGTTACAACCCTTTTCAATTGGTCTGTCATCGAGGTCGTACTTTGCATTCAGTATGTTTATCTTCCCTGAATTCGTATACGCATGACCATGCCTTCCATTCCGCGAAGGATATACACAATCAAAAAAATCAACTCCGCGGTCAACCGCCTCTAAAATATTGGCTGGTGTTCCTACTCCCATCAGATAAACCGGTTTGTGAAGTGGGAGATAAGGGACTGTCTTCTCAATAATTTCGTACATTTCCTCATGACTTTCACCTACGGCAAGACCACCCAATGCATAACCATCAAGCTCTAGTTCAGATATCCTCTTGGCATGTTCTATTCGGATATCAGCAAAGGTCCCTCCCTGATTAATACCAAATAGCATTTGTTTCTGGTTGATTGTATCTTCCAGACCGTTCAGGCGTTTCATTTCCGCTTGGCACCTTATCAACCAGCGGGTGGTGCGATCCACAGAATCCTGTATATATTCTCTGGTAGCCGGATTCGGAGGACATTCATCAAAGGCCATTGCTATGGTCGAAGCAAGGTTCGACTGGATCTGCATGCTTTCCTCTGGTCCCATAAATATCTTTCTTCCATCAATATGGGAATTGAAATATACTCCCTCCTCCTTAATTTTTCGTAAGCTTGATAAGGAGAACACCTGAAAACCACCGGAATCTGTCAGAATAGGCTTATCCCATACCATGAACTTATGAAGACCACCTAATTGTCTGATAATCTTATCACCCGGTCTTACATGTAAATGGTAGGTATTTGACAATTCAACCTGAGTCCCAATTTCGTTTAAATCCACTGTAGACACTGCGCCTTTAATAGCTGCTACCGTTCCTACATTCATAAACACAGGAGTCTGAATCAATCCATGAACTGTCTCAAATTCTGCACTTTTAGCCTTCCCATCCTGTTCTATCAATCTGTACATTGATTTGCCTACTTTCTATACACAGTCTGCCCCAAACCAATTGGACACTAATATACTGTATATTATTACCTTATGACCGAATTAATAACATTTCAAGTATACCCTTAAATTCCTTTATTTTCAACCAAAAATTCTTTTTTCACTAAAGCTTAATAAAATATAGCAAAAGTACTCTTGTCATACTATTCATATGTAAATAATTTGCATTTTAAGGCCAAAGAAATAGAATTTTATTGCATTATTTTGGTGAAATTGGTAGAATGTTAATAATCCTTATATACTAGTGATTAATTATTGTACCTATTAACGGAGGTTAGCCCTATGTCAATCAAGAAATCTTTGCGTATTCTACTGATAATATCATCGATAATACCGGTTGTTCTGATTTCCATAATAGCTCATACTCTGCTTACTAATAGGTTGATTGAGGTGCAGACCGAAAATCTGAAGCAAATTGCCGAGTCGAACCAAAGTGGCATTAAGGCTATTCAAGAATCACTGAGTTCAGAGATTACTTTACTATCTATGCAAGATGAAGTTCAGGACTATTCCTTACTTAGTAATAGTATGATGCCAGCTTCCTCGGCAGATTTAGATACTCTTCTAAAATCCCGCAAGGCACAAAATCCTTCTTGTGAGATGCTTACCTTATATAATGCAGATAAGGAGGTTATCGCCTGCACAGATTATAGTATGATTTTGGAAGATGCCAGTACTGATTTAACACTCTCCTATCTACAGGATACAGGGGATAATGCCGTCGGTATAAATGGCATCCATTCCTATAATAAATATGGACGGATAATATATGCATTGGAAATTGGCAGCCCCATCTATGATACCGATTTTGGTACAGGAAATATCATTGGCTATATCGTAAGTACACTAAATCTCTCCTATTTTGATAACTTTCTTGAATTAATTTCTATCGGTGAAACAGGTTATGGCATTCTTATAGATCAAGAGGGAACTATCATTTATCATCCTGAAACATCTCAGATTGCTACTCATATTAACTCAAAAAAGGTTAGCGGAATCCTTCGGGATTATAGTGCTGGACTAGTCCCCTCCAGCGGGACCATTAATTACAATTACAATGGCAATAAATTAACGAGTGGCTACTGTATTATTTCAGATCTTAACTGGATGCTTCTAGTTAGGCAGAATGTCTCTGAGCTTTGGTCGGTAACTAGCATTATTCTTTCCTTATTAATATTTGCGTGTGCCATCTTAATTATTATTATAATCATCTTCGCGCATTTCCTCGCAAAGAAATTTACCGAACCAATTATTGCTTTAAGAGATGCAATGAAAACCGCCTCCGATGGTGACTTAACAGTCCAGTCAAATATTAAAAGTAAGAATGAGCTTGGCGAGCTTTCCAAAAATTTTAATAAAATGCTACATATTATAAAAACAAACTATGAAGATCTGACCTCCATGCATGAGGAGCTTTTATCCAATGAGGAACAGTTAAGGACTAATTACGATCATATAGAGTACCTCGCATACCATGACACCCTGACGAATCTTCCAAACAAACTTGCTTTCCTGGATTTTGTAAATGCAGCACTTGTAACCTCCCCTACAGAAAAGAAGTCCCATGCAGTATATTTTGTGGATCTCGATAATTTCAAAACTGTAAATGATACCTTGGGACATGAATATGGCGATTCCCTGTTAGTTAAGACTGCGCAACTACTTCTAACAACCATAGATGAAAACGGTATGTTGGCAAGAGCCGGCGGCGATGAATTCCTAATTTTTAAAGAAGGAATTACCTCAAATGAAGAGGCGGTTAACTTTGCCTCACAAATGATAGAGGCTTTCCGTTATCCCATGGACTTAAATGGCGAGGTCGTATATGTCTCAATGAGTATTGGTGTTTCCATATATCCGCAAAATGGACTTTCCCCAAATGCACTAATTAAAAGTGCAGATATTGCTATGTATAAATCAAAGGACACTGGAAAGAACAAATTTACTTTGTTTGATTCTAAGATGGAGCAAGAGTTAAACCGCAATACTCTAATCATTGAGGTTCTTAGAAATGCCATAGATTACCATGATTTATATATCCAATACCAGCCACTATTTGATCTATTAACAAATAAAGTAGTCGGGTATGAGGCACTAATGAGAATACGCAGTGATAAGCTTGGTGTCCTATCACCAGATGAATTTATCCCAATTGCTGAGGAAAGCGGACTAATCATCGAGTTAAGTTCATGGTTGCTTAAGGAAGCCTGTCGGTTTAATAAAGAGCTGATTAGTCGTGGTATAGGGCCTTTCCCTGTCTCCGTAAATATCTCTTCAATTCAGATTAATCGCCCTGGATTTATAACGATGCTCTCAGATGTATTAGAAAAGACAGGTCTACCTCCCCGCTTTCTTGAACTTGAGATAACAGAAAGCACTCTAGTATCTTCTATAATGGATGCCACTGCTCTGTTGACCTCTCTTCAGAATATTGGCGTTAGAATATCTCTAGATGATTTTGGAACCGGATACTCTTCCCTCAATTACCTTACAAAGATGCCGATTAATATTTTGAAGATAGATAAATCCTTTATTGATAACATCTGTACCAGTGAAAAAGATTCAAATATAGCTGAATCCATCATTCAACTTGCACACAGTCTGAATATTAAAGTAGTCGCAGAGGGTGTAGAACACAATGATCAGCTGCTTCTACTAAAGTCCATGAACTGTGATATCATCCAAGGCTTTATCTTCAGCGTCCCACTTCATTCACTAGAGCTGGTTGATCTCATTCGAGGTGTATGACGATGAAATGATATAAGCGCCAAACATAAAAAGGCTACATATGATGCGATCCCCTAAGTTAGATTTTTAGATCTTACTTAGGTGTGGCAGTTCAATATATGGTCTTTTCCTTTGTAAAAAGGAACAGAAATAGAGCAGGGTACATTTATTCATACTCTGCTCTGGAAAATTATATTAAGGCGTATCTCAAATATTACATTTGTGGATACTTAACCGTGAAGTAACTTATGGCTGAGGAAAGAACTGACTCTATATTTCTGCTTGTATTTTGACTGATTCCTTTCTTTCTGACGTAGATTTCACATCCATCCGGAGCTGATGTTTTTGATATGGTCATTATCTTCGATGAAGTAACTGATCTCCAACTAGCAGTGCCTACCTCAAATGAGTATCCCGGCTTTACTATAGCATATTCATATGCATTCGTTGCCGACGCTGTATGAAATTGTATCACTAATTTTGAATTAACATAATAATATGTAATATCATCCGAGTTGTCTCCGATAACTGGAGCTGCTTTTTGACCATTTATCGTAATATATGCTGTTTTTGAGTATGATGCTGATGAAGTTGCTGCTTTTCTTATCATAATCGTTGGGTTACTCGATCCATTCGCATATAAAGCCTCAGGTGCAATATCTTCTATCAACATTGTTCTATTACAATCAATCCATAGCTTGGTCGCCGTGTCATAATATTCCATAGCCTCTGTTGTATTAAGGTTTAGCTTTGATACATTTACTTTGATTGTGGGAGGATTTGATCGTTTGGTTATAGACAAAACAACCTCTTTGCTCGGCCTACATCCAACATTATTGTTATTTCTGCCGATTACCTGCGGTGTACGTATATAAATCTTTGCACCTTTCACACGAAGGATTTCCATAGAATTAACAAATGAGATATAGGATGAAGAATCCTCATCCAGTTCAACAGTATTCCAGGTATAATCAGAAGCTTTCCTCCATTGCATAGTAATGGCATCATCTGTATCTAAAAAGACAAATTCATCGTCCGCACTATTATAGGTTACTTTGATTGATGTATTCTGCATAGGTAAAACTATGGAACTTATCGTCTTGACCATATTCCCTCTAAAATACAATGTAAATTCCTCTCTGCCAGAAATCCATGAGATATCCATAGAATAAGAATTAGTTGTAGTGTCATATGGACCTTCTACTTCTATCCAAGTATTTTGATCTGTAGAATAGTAAACTATCCCGTTATTATTATTAAAAATCTGCATTGTAAGGTTATCATAATCTATTCTTCCTATAGATACTGCAGTGGCTTCTTCAGCACTCGCCTTACTTGTTGGAGTTAAGCCAAATAAAAGAATACCAAGTAAAAGCACCGCAAATTGAAACCAATTCCTCTTAAAGCTATAATCTCTCATATAATCATACCCATGCCTTTCTTAGCTCATTAGTAAGCCTTGATAATTGTCAGTTTGCAGCCACTCCGAATGACAAAACCGTTACTTAAGGTAATTACAATATTCTTAGTATCCGTAGCATTCGTTGTTAGCTTGTTAATTTTTGCATTCGACAGATAAATCGTTGCGGTACCCGATGAGATTGTGGCTGAGCCCAATACCGAAGCATCTCCCCAGGTGACATCCGCCACACTTACCGGATATAAATTATCAAATATAGTCAGATCGATAGTATATGTAATCACGTCTTCCGTAACCGATGTTGTACTACCATCTGAATTGGTTACCTTAGAGGTTCTTGTTTCACTCAGGCTCCCCTCGGTAATCGACCATGCGATTGGTATATCCTCCATCCTTGCTGTGCTAACTAAGGTTAAGTTTATATCCTTATCAAGAATTTCATTACTGTTCAGTTTAATAATTAGAGGATTTTTCTGATCTAGCTTTGTTATCGGGATGGAGCTTTCAAATGCGGCCACATTTACAGTCACTATTGCAGTAGCAATTGTCTTATTGTACATATCTGTAATTGAGCTGTATTCAATTGTATAGTCGGTGTCCTTAACCAACGTATAGCCGCTATATGTAATTGAAGTCACTGCTGTAGCTTCCGATGTAAATGTATTTATAGTAGATGTATCTATTGTTTTGTCCGTTCCAAAATTTATCTGGAATTTAAACTTTGATGCATCCTCTTCCTCATTAGACAGATAAATACGTTTAAAATCGCTAGAGTAACTACTATCCGGATTGCCTATTGCTGTATTCGAATACATATATAAATGAATTCCGGAAGTAGACGTACTAATAATAGTATCATAATTTTCCATGGTTATATTGGCGTATAATAACTCATTTGTATGGGTATCGATGCTGCTCGTAGATGTTATTTTCGTAGTAATAATATATTT
>DATESP010000268.1:0-3981 GCA_035270645.1 Mobilitalea sp.
CGTCGGAATATTGGAACAGGGAGGAGCAGAAGCAATTGTACCTGATCTTATGGATTATATCTTATATTCTACTTTCAATGCACGATTCCGGTTCCGCTATCTTGCCGGGACGAAATTAAATATGGAGTTAAGCAATTTTGCTTCATACTATATACAAAGGTTTCGTAAGGTATTAAGAAGTGAACTGGAGCAAAGTGAACGTTTCCATCCACCAACACCGATTGAGGAATTGGCAGACAAGGCCTCACAGATACTTTCCCTGGGGAACCAGACTGGAGAAGGATGGCTTGTTACTGCTGAAATGATGGAACTGATCGGGCAGGGGACTAATAATATAGTCTGTGTTCAACCGCTGGCCTGCCTCCCAAATCATATTGCAGGAAAGGGAATGTTTAGACCGATTAAGGAGCGCTATCCCTCAGCCAATATCGTGCCGATTGATTATGACCCGGGTATATCAAGTGTTAATCAAATGAACCGGATTAAGCTTATGCTAGCTGTGGCTTTTCAAAAGTTATAGATTTAGAATTATTAGAATGATATAATACAAGAAGGTTCTAATCAATTATTAAGGATATTTTAACAATATATTACTGTTAATGTGATGAAATAATGTTAGTATAGACATAACAGGTTAAGATGCAATTTCGATACAAATAATATTTAATTTAGACGCAGGAAGGGAAATAATATTGTTAATGGAATGATCTAATATTTAGCAAGTAAATATCATAAGGGGGGCAATAGTATATGAAATATGTATCAAAAATGACAGGCGGAATTCATATTAAACACAGCATCCTTACAATGATTTTCGTGATTTCTCTATTAAGTGTAGCAGGATGTAGCAACCAGAAGGCTGACAGCGAGAAAGAGTCCAATGCCATTAGTAAGGGTATTACGGAGAGCAAATCCGTAGAAACGGCTGGTAGTGTAGAAAAAGAAGGTAGTGGAGAAGATACTACTTTGCCTGTTACTATCAACATGGATGATAAAGCAAAGGAAAAGGATATGAACACAGAATCGTCCGAGGTAATTGATTTAAAGGAGCTAAGTGAGAAATATGCTCTACAGCTTATCGCGGGAGAATTTGACCTAACCTATGAAACATTGTCGCTTACAGTAAGACAGCAGATGTCGAAGGAGGATCTAAAACTGGGCTGGGATACTACAGTTGCCAGTCTTGGAGAGTTTATTCAAATCTACGAAACTGATGAAATAACTCAGGATCAAAACACAATAGTAAAGGTGATATTGGAATATGAAAATAGTGGATTGGAAATATCCTTTACCTATAATAGTTCCGGTAAATTAGATGCCTTATGGCTAAACTATAAACCTCTTAAGATAGAACTTGAGATAAACGACAAATTTGAGGAAGCTGAGATTTTAGTTGGAGAGGGTGGATACCCGGTGAAGGGCATTCTGACATTGCCAAAAGGTATAGAAAACCCGCCGGTAGTAATTCTGGTACATGGTTCCGGTACACATGATGTAGATGAGACAATCGAACTCAATAAGCCATTCAGGGATATTGCATATGGACTAGCGGAGCAGGGTATTGCCTCCATTCGTTATCAGGAACAGCTTCTGCAATATCCAGAATTGGTATCAGATAATCTTACTATTAATGAGGATTCGCTCGAGGATACAGCAAAGGCAATAAGTTATGCAGTTTCCTGTGGCCAGGTGGATACAGACAGAATATTTATCATCGGGCATAGCCTGGGTGGAATGATGGCACCAAAAATTGCATCAGACCATCCAGAGGTAGCAGGCATAATCTGCCTTGCGGGTAGCCCAAGAAAACTTGAGGATATCGTAGTTGATCAGCAAAATTTAATGATCGGAATTTCTGAGGGCTTGACCGAGGAGCAGAAGTCAGGATATATATCCGATGCAGAGACACAAGCGACTGCAATTAGAGAATTAAAAGAGGGTGATACACAGGTTCTGTTTGGAATCGCCGCGTCCTACTGGTATAGCCTCAACCAGATAGATATTTATAATATAGTAAAAGACCTTAATATTCCGATGCTGATAGCACAGGGAAGCGCAGACTGGCAAGTATATGCTGATAAGGATTATGTGGAATGGCAGGAGCTCTTAGGAGATAGGGATAACGTTACCTTCCATCTATATGATAATTTGAATCACCTCTTTATGACCAATGATGATAGCGTAGTACTGGATCAATATACCAATAAGGGAACAGTGGACCAGCAGTTAATTGATGACATGGCAGCTTGGATAAAGCAGCAGTGATAAAGTAGTATGAATAAAACAAGATAGAAAAAGTAGCAGAGATAAAACTACATGGACAAAGCAGCAAGGATTAAGCAGCTTGAATAAGGCGTATGAACAAAGAAGGAAGTTGGGTAAATATAGGAGACTGTATTGGTATATATGAGTGAAGATTAGGAGGAAGCGGTAGAACTATGCTTGGGAATTTAATTGGGAAAGGAAATACAGCTGAGGTATATGAATGGGGACAGGATCAGGTTATTAAGCTATTTAAGGAAGACTATCCTACTGACGCAGTCGAAAAGGAGTTTCGGAATGCCTTAGCAGTAGCGAAGTTTAACTTTGACAAACCGAGTGTCTATGCCAGAGCAGAGTGGGAGGGTAGATCCGGAATAATATATGAAAAACTTCAGGGGATGACTCTTCTAGAATGGGTAATGACTACAGGGGAGACAGAAGTCTGCGGGGAAATTCTAGCTGATGTACATAATAAGATACTCAGTAATAAAGTAGATGGGGTAAAAGCTCATAAAGATATCCTACGGTATAGTATTAATCAAGCACATGAATTAGAAGAATCACTACGGAAGAAAATACTTGTGACCCTTGATAAACTTCCTGATGGGGATAATCTTTGCCATGGGGACTTCCATCCTGGTAATATAATTCTATATCAAGACAGAAGAATAATCATTGATTGGATGAATGTCTGTAGCGGTCATCCCTACTCGGATATAGCAAGGACTATTTACCTAATTGAAATGACACCTATACCACGGGGAATAGAAGATGTCGAGGGATTTTTAAGATTTAGAAGTAAGGTAGTTGATGCATATCTTAGGAATATGGGAGTCACTAGAAGGGACATAGAACAATGGCTTCCGGTCATAGTAGCAGGACGGTTAGGGGATGGATGTGGTGCTACTGAGGTAAATGCAATAATTCGATTTTTGAATAAATAAGCTACGAATTCTGGTAACTTTAGTCACAGGTGCTTCACCAAGAAGCTTCATTAGGAAATACATAGTATACACCCTTAGATAAGCGTCAATGCATGATTATCTAAGGGTGTTTACGTTGTATAAGTTATCCCTATTCGATGGAAACTCAACTAAACGAACATAGTTTGCTTTTGGAAATTCATTTGGAAATTCATTCGCGTATATTACTATCGACAAACCTTGACGATGAATATTATGGATGTTATGATTATATTTGCTTATAAAAATAAACAGTTAGATTGACTAATAATAATTTAAATAGAAAAAAGTTATGCTTGAGGTGGAATTCGTGAAGAAAATTTTTCTATATCTTAAACCATATGCACCTAAAATGCTACTTGGGTTTATGGTGAAAGTACTGGGCACTTTTATGGATCTGGGGCTTCCCTGGATCCTTGCTTTTATTATTGATGATATTATTCCTAAGGGAAAAGTGTCCCTGATTCTATGGTGGGGAGTGGTTATGGTCTTTATATCTTTTGGAGCTAGAACTTTTAATATTATAGCAAATCGTATGGCTGCCAGAGTGGCAAGGAATACCATACAAAACCTCCGCCATGACCTCTTTGATAAGATACTAAACTTATCAGGAAATCAGTTGGATCATTTTACAGTACCCTCCTTGGAAGCTAGGCTGACCTCAGATACTTATAATGTACATAATATGATAGGTATGATGCAGCGGATTGGCGTTCGAGCTCCGATTCTGTTAATCGGTGGAACTGTGATTACCAGC
>DATESP010000269.1:0-10171 GCA_035270645.1 Mobilitalea sp.
GTAATATGTATCGTTATATAATTTTATTGTTCCTCTTATTTCAGTTGGACTAAAAATATATTTATGCCAGCTAAGGTTGAAAACAACATCTATTCTTTCACCATCTACAGAGCATAATGATGTAGATATAGACCTTTCAACTGGTGCCCGATACCATATAATAATTATACTAATTACAAAAGCAATAAATAAAATAACGATAGTTTTTTTCCTTAATTGTCTCATTAGATCTCCTTAATTGGAAGATTTTTCTTTAATTTATTTAATATTACCAAATAATTATATTATTGTCAATTATTTTTATCAATATTTGCAAAACTATAATCAATATTTGGAAATTGAATTACAATTAGCATTGATGAATTAGCATACAATTAGTTTGGGTAAAATGGTTAAGATTTACATCCGGTTTTGAGTATACAGAAAAGTGAATGTAAATCTTGTCCATTTATCCTAAAGTAATTTTACGCTAACCCTAGTAGAATATAAGTGATAGTAATCCAATAACCCCTTTCCAAAAAAGACATTTTATGCTAACATCATATACAAGATTGATGAAAATACTTGAATCCATTTATTATAAATCAAATTCAAATACGAAGGGTGACTGTAATGGTAACAGGCAGCAAAGAACTTATAAGGGATATTAATACCAAGCTGGTATTAGAAACCATCATTAATAATGCTTCCATCTCAAGGGCGGCAACAGCAAAGCATCTTGGATTGACAAAGGCTACTATTTCAGCAATTGTTCAAGAGTTATTAAATCGAAAGCTGGTAATAGAGATAGGTAGCGACGATACTAGTCTTGGGAGGAAGCCCATTCTCGTTAGTTTAAATAAGAAAGCCGGTTATGTAGTATGCATTGACATCGGAGTCGATACAATCTCAGCATTGGTTTCTGACTTGACTGGGGAGGACTGTAGCCTAAAACAGATTAAGACTCCAAAAAATCTCTCTAATATAGTAAATGTATTAATTGATTTAATAGAATCAATGAAACTGCCTGAGGATTCCCCTTACGGTTTAGTAGGGATTACCCTTGGTATCCATGGTGTTACGATGAATAATCACGTATCTTTCGCACCCTATTACAACCTATCCGGGATTAACCTTGCAGAGGGTCTTGAGCAGCATTTCGGTACTCCAGTCAATCTGGAGAATGAAGCCAATCTTTCAGTCATTGGCGAAAACACATTTCAATATGACTATGCCAATATAGCTAATATTAGTGTACATTCCGGCATAGGTCTTGGAATAATAGTAGATCATCAGCTTTACACCGGTTACAATGGACGCGCTGGCGAATTCGGCCATACCATAATAGAAATCGACGGCAGACAATGCCCCTGCGGTAACCAGGGCTGTCTTGAACAATATGTATCAGAGCGTGTGCTGCTTCAGGAATTTGCCAAGCTAAAGGGATTACCTGAGGTCAGCTTTGAATATTACCGGAACTCTTACGAGGAGAAGGATGCGGATGCAATCCAGATAATGGATCAGTTTATTAAGTACATGTCTGTCGGTATCAATAACATTTTGAATGCTTACAACCCTGATATAGTAATTATCAACAGCTCCTTTACCATCTTCTTCCCTCAAATAGTTAAACAGATTGAGAATAGTCTAAAGAGCAAGATGAACAGCTACATCAGTATCGTTCCCTCTGTACTTCAGGACACCTCCATCCTTCTCGGTGGTCTTTGTGTATCGATCAAAGGTTTTTTGGGAATCGAAATCCTGAAGCTAAATCATATAGAATACAGATCATAGGTGGTGAAAATGAAAGCAAACAGTGAAGAATTTAAAGAGAATGATTTTACTGAGCTAAGAACTAATCTTGAAGCTATGCTCCATGAAAGCTTCGTAAAAATCGGTTATGTCAGCGGTCAGTCAATTGGAATATACTATACCGAGGAGCTTTTATGCCATCTTCTAGCTATATCGATTCAAAATCCGTATTCTGCTCAATTAAGCGAACAGATCCTTGGACAGCTTGATAAGTTTACCAAAGAAAACGAACCTCTCTGGGGTAATATATTATACTCAGAAGAAAATGGACGGTACAAATTAACCGTACCGCCCCAAGGCCTTGATTATGTGTATGAGAGGAATAAAGACAATCACTTTCTCGAGGAATTGATTGCTAAGCTCGCATCTTTTAATGTTACTATCGATGATATCACAGCAGTGTTTTACCATTACAGTAATGATGTTATCTGTGAGAAATCACAGGATGATGAATTCGAATATGCAGTTCATTTTGCAGATAACTCCATAGACCCTTTTATCTATTGCTTTACATTTGATGAGATGGGTCGCTACTACCATAGGTTTACGGAGTTCGATTATCGTAATCTCCTTGAATCACATAATTAGTCTAGCTAATATTTAATTTATAATAGCAATCCGATAATCATGACTAAATCCTGGTTACCGGATTTTTCATACATACAGGACAGTTCTTAATTGCTGTTCTCTTCTTTACTAACACTATCCTCCTTTTTCACCTGTTCCTTTCTTATCTTGCTCATTAGCCCACCGATACGTCCAGATTCCTTTGCGGTTAATGACTTCCATCCAGTTGACATTACTTTATCCAGATATCCCAACTCACTTGCTATCTCATACTTTAATTCTTCCTCAGGCTTGATCTTCTCTAAATCAATTTTATCATTTTTCTTTGCACTCATATCGGTAATTCCTTCTCCCTTATATTTCTTTACTAGATTGTAACCATATTTATCTCAACTATACCCGTTCTGTCAGATCAATCCCTTCTTTACACTTTAAAGACAGGTGTCAGAGTTTTACCTGACACCTGTCTCTATTAATCTAACAGCTAATTTCTTTTCCGAGATACAAGGAATATATTATCATTTCCTTCACCCTCTTCTTAAGTATCTGCTCAAGGGCTTTCCGGTAATATACCAATTGCACCTTATAGCGTTTAACCAAGTCCTGTTCACTCTCTACGATATCCGACTTATAATCTAAAAGTACGATTTCTCCATCTTCTTCGAAGAATACATCGATAATACCTTGGACCAAGATGATTTCATCACTTTTTTGATCTTTGATGACCTCGCTGGCATTTAACCCTATGACAAACTGTTTTTCCTTATATAGTTTTCCGGCAGATTGTGCCTCAAGCATTCGAGCTGCTACACTGCTGTTGGCAAATTGTAATATATAATCTAGCCTTAATTTGATTATCTCTTCGCTCTTGATCTTATTCTCAAGTGCCATTCTATCAAGTTCTTGGAGTAAACCCTCTCTTGTACTGCATCTTCTAAGATCAAGCAGCTCGAGCACCTTATGGTATAAGGTTCCCCTATCTGTGCCGGTAGTCTGCTTCTGTGATCCCAGGATGAAATCAGGAACTGTTGCCACAATGTCCATTGAATTACCCTCAGAATCAATTTTATTCTTATTTTTATTTAAGTAGTTCTCTTCATTATATGGAGAGGGCTCCTTGTATAAAAGTTCACTATCTTCCTCTTCAATAAACTGGCCTAGCTTCTTTAGTTCAGAGACTGACATCTTAACCTTTACTCCTGAGGCTTCTTCAAAGGGATAAATATAATTAAATCTAGACTTGATTTCTTCCTTGGCATCCGAATCATATACCTCCTCCGAGGTGGCAGCCTTAAGTATCTCTTCGTCTTTTTGTAGAAATATCTGTTTCGTCAATTCTTCCTGAATTATCTCATTTTTACGTATAAGACTGATGGAGAACCCACCCTTCAATTCACAGCCTAGACCTCCAACCGGAAATATTACATCCCCCATACTATTTAAAACAGCTGGAAGGACAAGCTCCATATAACTTTTTGACGATACCAATTCAAAGAAAGAAAAGTCTTTCTTTCTAATATCATCTGTGGATTTTATGTATCCACTTAGGATGAGCTTTTCCTTCGCTCTCGTCATCGCTACATAAAGAACCCTTAATTCTTCACCTAAGTTCTCGACCTGTATCTTCTTCTGTATTACCTTTTTGAGCAAGGTTGGAACCTTCGTTCTCAGCTTACTGTCGATATATTCTGGACCAACTCCATAATCAGCATGGATTACTATACTATTCTTTAAGTCCTGAGTGTTAAATTGTTTGCTCAGCCCTGCTACAAAAACAACAGGAAATTCCAACCCCTTGCTCTTATGTATACTCATTATCCGGACTGTATTCTCATGTTCGCCTGAGGTTGAAGCCTCACCAAAATCTACTTCATATTTATGTAGCTTCTCAATATATCTAATAAAGTGAAACAACCCGACATAGCTTCCCTTCTCAAAGCGGACAGCCTGGTTCACTAGCATATCTATATTCGCCCTACGTCTGTCCCCTCCTGGCATTGCTAGAACGTAGTAATAATAACCCGTGCGGCTTAATACTTCTTCAATCAATTCATGAATTGGTGTATGCTCCACCATTGAGCGTAGCTCCTGAAACATTGTCATAAATCTATCCAGCTTCTCCTGAAGGTCCTTCTCACCGCCCTCCTTGGCATAATTACATACAGCTTGATACATTCCGCATTTTCGTGAGAATATCCTAATCAATGCCAATTCAGTAGTTGATAGTCCAACAATAGGAGAATAAAGCACTCCTACAAACGGAATATCCTGCCTTGGATTATCAATTATTCGAAGCATGTTAAGTAAATTCATGATTTCAAGAGTCTGAAAATATCCTGTTCCTGTTTCGGCATAAGCGGGAATTCCCTCCTGCATCAATACATTCACAAAGAGCTCGGACCAACCACTCATACTACGCAGTAATATTACAATGTCACTGTAGCATGTCGGTCGATGGGTGAGTGTTCCACGATCGAATAGTAGCATTCCTGTATCCGGATTCACCAGCTCCTTAATCCTAGCGGCAATCGCTCTTGCCTCTAGCTCCTTCTTAGTATAGACGGCTTCCTCTAAATCTTCATTCGTAGGAGAACTCTTCGCGGATGTTGTCCCTTCCATTTTATCATCCATGTCTGCCTCTCCAGAATCAGTGGCTTCTTCCTCCGTTACCAGTAACAGTTCTACCTCTTGTGCGATTCGACCAAGGTTACTTCCAGCCACTTCATTGTCCTGAGCCAATTCTTCACTTGATTGCCCTACTAACATGAGTTCTTCAAAAAGCTCGCCGTACTTTAAAGAAGCCGCATCATCATATATAATTCCACCCACAGGCTCCATCATAATTTGCTCAAATACAGCATTTACACAGTCAAGAACAACTTTTCTACTTCTAAAATTCTTATCCAGGTCAATGCGCTGATTATTATTTACCTCACCAGATTCTAAGGTATCCTTTAAACCATATGTCCTGTACTTATTCATGAATAGCTCTGGCATAGCAAGACGGAATTTATATATGCTCTGTTTTACATCGCCCACCATAAAACGGTTCGATATCCCAATCTGCTCTCTTGAGATGCTTTTCAGTATGGTCTCCTGAACGAGATTACTGTCTTGATATTCATCAATTAATACCTCTTCAAACAATTCACTCAGTTCAAGCGCTGCTCTGGTAGGCACCTTTACATTATCAACCTCTTCCACTAGAATGTTCAGGGCAAAATGCTCCAGATCATTAAAGTCAATCAAGTTTTTCTCTTCCTTCTTAGCAGCAAACTGATCCATAAAATCAAGCGTCAGCTCAAGAAGTACACTCATTACCCCTTTTACCTCCTGCAGATCTTTAAGCATCTCCGCTGGGCTCTGAAAGAAGAATTGATTCGTAAGATCCTTCATACCCTTCTTGAAATCTTCCCTCAGTTCCTTTACCTTATCCTTCTTCCATTGAGCTACACCCTCCTCTTTCTTAGAGGATAGTCTAGCATAGGATAAAGCTCCGAATAGGTCAGCGTATTCACTATAGGTATTAATAGATTTCATCCTATTTATCATTTCACGGTCTGATAGTAAGGCAGCAAGATAAGCCCCCGGACCATCTGTCTCGTTACAAATATTAATTGCTTCCTCATTCTTACCAGTTAAATCCGATATTACAACTTGAACATATCTAAGGAGTTCCTGCATCCATTTTGTAGCTTCCATTTCCTCCAGCGTATTTATCTCAAAAGCTTCTTGTATTTCTGCCAACCATACCTTGGGCCAGGGATTACTCATGGAGAAATGGTAAAGCTGCAATATGAGTTCTTCCACTGGTAGATCGGACTTAGAGTAGGAATAGCTTTCAATAAATTCATGAAAATCATCTCCTCCCTCTTCATACCAATGTTCCAGCAAATCCCCCATTACATCAGATTTCATCAGTGTATTCTCTGACTCATCTGCCATTTTAAAAGAAGGATCCAAATCAATCATATGAAAGTAATTACGGATCACATTCAAGCAGAAGCTATGTATGGTCGTAATCTGGGCACTCTGAAGTAGGGATATCTGCTTCTGAAGATGCAGATTGTCCGGTTCCAGTAGTAATTTCTTATCTAGAGCTTTTCCAATTCTCTCTCTCATCTGTGCTGCAGCCGCATTTGTGAAAGTAACCACCAGTAAATGATCGATATCGATGGGACTCTCTCCCTCAGAGATCATAGAAATAATGCGTTCAACTAATACAGCAGTTTTGCCTGAACCTGCTGCCGCTGAGACAAGTAAATTTTTATTTCGTGTATCAATCACCTTCTGCTGCGCCTCTGTCCAAGCCATATACTTCACTCCAATCTGCTACTATTCTTCATCTAATTCTCCCCATATCTCTTCCTTCATCTCGTCAGCTGATTTCTTCGCGAGACTTCGGTAGGAATAACCCGGCAGTTTAAGATCAAAACCACAAGCATTACGGTACTCACAATAATCACAGGGAACCCGATCACCAGCTCGGTAGGGATTTATTCGGGTATCACCCTCCAATATTTCCTTGCCATCCTGAACCAGCTTCCTATTCACATAATCAAGCAATAAATTAAGTTGTTTTTGCTTCGCTACTGAGGATCGTTTCATCAGTTCACCGTCTTTATTCGTCTCCACCGGAATTATATCGCTCTTTACAGAAGCCCGAAGCTCCCCATCTGCGCCTCCAAGCTTTTGGTCCATCATTGCCAGAATGCTCTTTTCATTATTGACCAATCCATTCAGTTTAAGGCTTTTGAATATCTCCTCCTCTGCTTGCTCACTCTTAGCCACAATTGGGTCATCGATATGGTAATAGAAGATGCCAGCAGGGACAATCTCCTTCTCTTTATATCTGCCTTTCAGATAATCCATAGCGGCACTCAGATAGACAGCCAGCTGCTGCTGCAGTCCATAATAAACACTTCCGATATCAAAAAAGGTACTTCCAGATTTATAATCAATGACACGAACATAGACCTTTTCTTCCGTTTCATATAGATCCAGACGATCAATCCTTCCTTTCAAGGCAAGGGTAGAATCCGGCATATGAGTAAAGGGCATCTCGTAGCCCATCGGCTCAAAAGCTCCCTGTTTGATCTGATTGCAAAGTGCCCAGAGGGTCCTAACCGTAATCCTCTCGATTCTTCTGATTAAGTATTCACTTCTCTTCGTACTTGTGATATAGCTATTCTCATACTCCTCCACTGCACTTACTACACTTTCGACAGCCCATTCCTCACGAATATTATCCGGTATAGTATGCCAGTTGTATTCACCTGCATCCAGACGCTTCGAGAATATATCTATAGCATTATGAAAGATGTTTCCAATATCGGGAACAGCAAGCTTATATTCCTGACGTTCCTCTAGTGATAAACCATAGGACATAAAATGAGCGAAGGCACAGCCGGCATATCGTTCCAGCCTGGTCACGCTACCTGCCAGTTCCATTCCATAGAGTAGACTTGCTGCCTGCTTTGAGATTCCTATTTCTTTATTAATATAGAAGGCGCCTGCAAGCAATTGCTTCAATATATGTTCAGTTTTCTCATCCGATTGGTAATAAAGATAAAGCTCTCTCCACAGATCAGAAAACTCCTTAACTTTTATATCACGTAAGCCCTCTGCAAGATAAGCTATCCCTTCATCCTGCAAGACATGCTCCACATCTTCAATATTCTCATCCTCATTTATAGTTTTAAGCTTCGGAAATAACAGCTTCAGCTTACCGATTAAGAAGGATGGATTAACTGACTTTCCATCTTCGTTTACCCTATGATATGTAATATATAATCTTTCCTTCGGCTTTGTAACATTAAGGTATATATAAAACTGCTCGGTAAATGCAAGCTGTCTCTTAGTTGGTGCCAGCTCAATATTATTGTTAATGAGAAGCTCCCTTTCGATATCTGACAATATACCTCCACTTCCAATTGTCTTCGGGAGAATCCCTTCATTTACTCCAATTAAAAATAGAACTTTAATATCCTTCAGTCTAGTACGTTCTGTATCACCGATTACGACCTCATCTAAACCCGGGGGAATTAAGCCAACCTTAACCTCCATCAATCCTGTCTCTAGAACCTCACCGAATTCCTTCAGGCTGATAATTTCCGAACCTAGTAGTAATACAACCTGGTCATAGATTTCCATAACAATCCGGTATATCTGCTCATACTCCTTCGCAACCAGAGGCATGCCCTCTCTCGCAAAGCTCTCACTGGCAGCCTTGAGTTTTTGCTCAATTCTAAGCTGGATTCCTAATTCATAGAGGGCTGTTACAAATTCCTTAACCGTCTTTTCTTTATTTCTTAAAATCTCATAAAGAGGTTCAAGTTCCGACATTAATTTATTACGTATTAAGTTAATTTGCTCCAAGTCAACTCTTTCTCGGCTCCTGTAGAATCTGGTAAAAGGTTCTTTGTATCTCTTGGCTCCCCTGATACCGGTGGCTAAGACATAGTTCTCAAGCAGATCAGTTTCTTCCTTCGTAATATCCGACAGACCTGTCCTTAGATAACGGAAAATACTTTCATAGTTATAATCCTCCGTTGCAACCGCAATCGCAGAACGCAATAATTCAGCATAGGGATTACCGAGGATTTCCTTCTTATAATCGATAAAGCATGGAATCTTAGCACGATTAAAATGTCGTTTAGCAACACGGCCATATTGCTCTACATCCCCACATACAACTGCAATATCTCGGTATCGGTGTCCTTCTTCCCTGACAAGTCGTTTAATTTCCCGTACCACAAAGGTGACCTCTGCTTCTGAATTCCTGGTCTCATGGATACGGATTTCCTGCTGCTCCTCCTCATAGCTCTGGTATGGATATCTGAACAGGTTATGCTCTAAAGAAGCAAGCGCCAGGGAATTCTTGAATCTATATGGCACCCGGTTCACACTAACGGAGTCTGCATATACCGGCGGCAGTATCACTGTATTTGTCTCTTCGGCGATCTTATACAGCTTCGAGATAGTTTTTCTGCTAAGTCCAAACAGTTGATGCTCAGATGCCGGTCCATTTAGCTCCTCCCTCGGATCAATGGTTACAGTAACCATCACTTTCTTCGCATATCTCATCATGTTGGCAAGAAGTTCATTCTGACAAGGCGTAAAACCAGTAAAGCCGTCCAGACAGATTACACTATCCTGCAACCACTTAGATTTTAGAAGTACCTCATTTAGAACAACCAGAATTTCCTCGGCAGTAATATAACGTTCCTTCATGAAAGCTGTAAAGCCCTCATATATAGTCAGAATATCCTTTAGCTTAGCCTTAAGAACAGGCTTCTTCTCCGAAACCTGCATCATCTTATTAAAATCCTCTGGTTTGATATTATACTGGAAGAGCTCTGACAGTAAGGACTTTAGTTCATTAATAAAGCCGGTTTTCTTAACTCCAGCCCCAAAGAGAATCAGTTCCTTCTTCTTCTCGGCAACTACTCTACGAATCACCATGCTTTTACCGGTATCCTCAAGGATTGGAAAATCATTACCACCAACCTCATCAAAAATTCGGTAGGCAAAGCGCAGAAAGCTTAGAATATCAACATTCATAATCCCATGATCCGGGTGCATAGATACCATATCCTTCTGTGTCTGCAGCGTAAATTGCTCCGGTACGATAACCAGATAATTAGTATCTGGGTTCTTCCCAGACTCTTTAATTACCTCTCTATATAGCTGATATGATTTGCCTGAACCGGCACTTCCAAGAAACAATTGTAAGGACATAAAATATCCCTCCATCATCTGAATTATTCTGCATAATTTATTATTCTGATTAATAGTATATAATAAGATTAAG
>DATESP010000270.1:0-4200 GCA_035270645.1 Mobilitalea sp.
TAGCCTGAAGTATGTTGATTTCATCGATCCTTGCCGGCGGAATACTTCCAACACCGTAAGCTATAGCAGAAGAAATAATTTCATCATACAGTTCTTCCCTCTTCTTCTCACTAAGTTGTTTGGAATCATTAATATATAACAAATCACAATCCTTAGGAAGAATCATAGCACAGGCTACGACCGGACCTGCAAAAGGTCCTCTACCAACCTCGTCAATTCCGCATATATAGTTATAGTCGCGATAATTATTCTCATACCGCTTCATGACTTCCATCCGACTAATTTCATTGTTATAAGCCTCTAAACGGCTTTTATATTGCTTAACGATCGTAATCACTCCACTCCGATCATCATTGCTGTATTTATTAAATAAAGCTGGAAGTTCAGGTGTTTTGGTTTGCATAAATTCCAGCTTAATTTCAGATATTTTCTTTGACTCCAATGTTGGCACTCCTTTTCTTTAGAATATACTTGAATTTACAAAGTAGAATGTTTTTCCGGGACAGAAGGAAGTTCAAGTGTAATTTTCCCCAATCGAACATTGCGGAAATCATCTATTACCATTAGGGCGACCCTATCAATATCTGCTTCTCCTCCCTTGATCAGGCAAGCACGTTTGATGGCTATCTTCCCCAAGATGTCTGAAGCACCCTTTAAATCCTCTGCAGGGCCAGTAATTTCGATTTCATAACGATGTTTCAGTGCTTCAGGGTAGTTTTTACTTACAAAAACAATTAGCTCCATCGCAAGCTCTGTTGTATTAATGATATTATCATTAATCGATCCAATCAATGCAAGGCGTAGTCCCACTAACTGGTCCTCGAATTTCGGCCATAGGATACCAGGAGTATCTAGTAGCTCAATATTACTATTTAGTCGAATCCATTGATTCCCCTTGGTTACACCGGGTTTGTTTCCTGTCTTTGTACTTGCTTTTCCAACAAAGCTGTTGATAAAGGTGGATTTACCTACGTTTGGAATACCGACTACCATTGCCCGTACAGGCCTATTTAAGATACCTCTTTTTCGATCCCTCTCGATTTTAGCTTGACAGGCCTTGAAAACCACATCTTTTACCTGCTTTACACCATTTCCAAGCTTTGAGTTTACCAGTGCCACAAAATAACCTTTTTCTTCGAAGTAAGTCTTCCAGGATTCCGTATGCTTGGGATCCGCCATATCGAATTTATTAAGTAGTATAACTCTTGACTTATTTCCTGCAAGAGTATCTATTTCTGGATTCTTACTTGAAAAAGGGATTCTAGCATCCACTAATTCAATTACTACATCTATCAATTTTATGTTCTCCTGCATCTTACGCTTTGCCTTAGCCATATGACCGGGATACCATTGATAATTCATATTTCACCTCATTCTTGCGTATTCTATACACATAGTGAAAGATATTATCGTTCACTCATAAGATCTCATGTTTTAAATCAAAGTGAATGCTTTTATCTTTCTAATTTACTTTCTCATGCTTTAATTACTCTTTTGAATTCTATTTTTCTTTAGCTTTCAAATTCAATTTGCTAATGAAATTAAATGGCGATAACCTCAGAAAGGCTTTTCCGATTATTTCTTCTCTGGTTATATTACCAATGCTGGCATAACGGCTATCTTCACTATTGTTGCGGTTATCTCCGAGAACAAAATACTCATTCTCCTCCAATATAATCTCTTCACTTGCTAGTCCGTTATTAATTATTGGGTCTGCATTAATAATATCTTCAACTATCTCCCCATTGATATAGAGTGTTCCTTCCGTAATTTTGATAGATTCACCGGGAAGACCGATAATTCTCTTAATATTATAGAAGCTATGTTCTCTGCCACTCTGTTTAAAAACAATTACATCAAACCGTTTCGGCTCTGATACACGATAGGTAAATTTATTAATGATAATTGAATCTTCATCTATTATAGTACCTTCCATAGAGATACCGACCATATCTGTCTTCTCTATACAATAGTAAATAATAAAATAAGCAAGAAATATCACAGCAGCAATCTGTGCCACCCAGATGAAAATGTCTATAAGTAATTTCATGATAACTGGTTTCTTGCTCTCTTTTTCAAAATCAAATTCCATAGCAGCCTCCATAATGCCCAATACGAGCATCTAATATATTATGTGATAAGCATGCGCTTCTATATTCCAATAATATTATAAGGGAAATACAATTCTAAAACAATCATATTATATAGAAAAAAGAAAAAGGGACTATTACACAAGTAATGTCCCTTTGATCGTAACAAGTTGATTGGTATTTCGCATCTTGCTAATTATCTCATTAATTCTTTTACTTTTGCTTTCTTACCTACTCTGTTACGCAGATAGAACAGCTTAGCACGACGTGCTTTACCGCGTCTGGTAACTTCGATTCTGTCAATAACTGGGCTATGAACAGGCCAGGTCTTCTCTACACCAATTCCGCCAGAAGATTTTCTAACAGTAAAGGTTTCTTTAGATCCACCATTCTGTCTTTTGATAACAGTTCCTTCAAATACCTGTAATCTTTCACGGTTACCCTCTTTTACCTTAGCGTAAACCTGTACCGTATCACCAACATTAAAAGCTGTAACATCAGATTTTAACTGTGCGGCTTCAATTTCTTTAATAATATCGTTCATTTTGTGACCTCCTATTAAATTTAGATGTTCATAATACCTATTATGGCTTTATGCCGTGTACTAGCGGACCATCTCATCTCACAATAAATAACTTTAACATAGAATTTTGGTAATTGCAAGTACTTTTATTTTAATAAACGTCATAATTTTTTTGAAAAATTAATCTGGTTAATAACTCGCGCTCTGATTCTGTTAAGTCGGCCTTCTCTAAAAGATCAGGTCGTCTTTCATAGGTTCGCATTATGGATTCCTGCCTTCTCCAGGCGTCAATATTGGCATGATGACCGGATAATAGAACCTCAGGCACTTTATGCCCCATAAAGACTTCAGGACGGGTATACTGTGGATATTCTAGTAAGTTGTCTTCAAGGGATTCAAACTCTGAGGAAGTCTCATTATTAAGAACTCCGGGAATCAGTCTTGAAATCGCATCAATCATTACCATGGCAGGCAATTCGCCACCAGTAAGTACATAATCTCCAATTGAAATGTTATCGGTGACAATCATATCAAGTACCCGTTCATCTATTCCCTCATAATGACCACACAGGATAATCAAATCTTCCTCAAGAGCAAATTCTTCAGCCATACTCTGGTTGAATCTATTTCCCTGAGGAGTGACATAAATCACTCGAGGCCTTTGGTATTCTGTCTGCTCAACTTTGGAAAGCTTAATATGATTAGCTAGGTAAGCATATGCCATATAAACAGGCTTGGCTTGAATAACCATACCGGCGCCACCACCATAAGGGTAATCATCGACCCTATTATGTTTATCCTCAGAAAAATCTCTGATATTCACGGTATTTATATTAATCAAACCATTTTCAATTGCTCTTCCGGTTATACTTGTATTGAGACCGGACTGTACCATATCAGGAAATAGTGTAAGTACATGAAAGTTCATTCGTACACCGTGCCTTTCTCGTATATATATCAAAACAATAAAACTATTGTAAATACCAGTCCTTAAGTAGGTTTGCACCAACATATAAATTATGCTTTTCAATAATTCACATTAATCCAGGCATTACATGAACGGTAATCTTATTATTATCTGTATCAATGTCCAGAATACAATCCTTAATAGCTGGTAGGAGGATTTCTTTATTGTCGGCCGTCTTTACTACATATACATCGTTTGCTGGCGTAGTAAGGATTTCAACCAATATACCAAGCTTAGTGTCCATATCAGTGAACACCTCAAAATCTATAAGATCATAGATGAAATGCTCATCCGGATTCAATTTAACAGCATACTCTCTAGTAACAAGCAAGTCTTTGCCACGATATTTACTAACATCATCAATATTGTCAATACCCTTGAATTTCAAGATAGCATTCTGCTTAAAAAATTTAACACCTTCAACCTCTAGGGTGATATATTCCTTCCCGGTATCCAGGGTTACCTCTTTTAATTCCTTAAATCTGTTGATGTCATCGGTAGTTGAGAAGACCTTAACTTCACCCTTAAGGCCGTGGGTTGTTGTAATTACACCGACTCTAAGATAATTTTCCATGCGCTTCATCCTTTATATGCATATTTGGTTTGAATAAAAAGAAGCC
>DATESP010000271.1:0-4846 GCA_035270645.1 Mobilitalea sp.
GGCAGGAGGTTTGTTACCATCCATGCGAGTTCTTGCCAAGGAATTACGCATCAGTGTTATCACTACGAAAAGAGCCTATGAGGATCTTGAGAGAGATGGTTTCATCTATACTGTTGTTGGTAAGGGCAGCTTTGTTGCCGAGAAGAATTTGGAGTTTATTCGGGAGGAGCAATTAAGAATTGTAGAAGACTACCTTTCTAAGGCAGTAGCAGGAGCAAAAGCAGGTGGAATTAGTACGGAAGAGTTAGTGGATTTAATAAAAATAATGTATGTAGAGGAGGATTAAATATGGTTAGTTCTATTAAAAACAATCACGTGAGAGATAAAGAGACAATTCATACAGTGGAAGGAAGTATAGCTGGTACAGCCAATGCCATAGAGGTTAGGAATGTAACAAAGCATTATAATAATTTTACTCTAAACAATATAAGCTTTGATGTTCCGCAAGGCTCTATTATGGGTTTTGTTGGTGAGAATGGAGCTGGAAAGTCAACAACTATTAAAGCGATTTTAGATTTAATCCATATCGAAGAGGGTAGCATATCCATATTGGGGCATGATTCGCGGAACCTTCCAAATGAATTGAAAACTCAGATTGGTGTGGTCTTTGATGGTAGTAACCTCCATGAGAATATGACCATTAAAAACGTAGCATTAGTCATGAAAAATATTTATACAAACTGGGATAAATCTACCTTTTCTAAATATATTACAAAGCTTAATCTACCTAATAATAAGATCATTAAGGAGTTCTCCCGTGGTATGAAGATGAAGCTTTCCATAGCGGTTGCCCTATCACATAATCCTAGGCTGCTGATACTTGATGAAGCGACCAGCGGGTTGGATCCCATGGTTAGAGATGAGATACTGGATGTCTATCTAGACTTTATTCAAGATGAAAGGCATGCTATTCTATTGTCATCCCATATCATAAGCGATATAGAGAAGATAGCAGACTATGTAACCTTCATCCATGAAGGAAGAATTATCTTCACCGAAAGCAAGGATAATTTAATCTACCAGCATGGAGTAATAAGATGCAAAAAAGAGGAAATCGCTGGCATCGATCATTCCTTTATAATAGGTATCCGTGAAAATAGCTATGGAGCTGAAGCTATGATAAATAACAAGGAATTGTTCCTTAGACGGTATCATCAGTATCATGTGGAAAAGACATCAATTGAAGAGATTATGTTGTTCGTAAGCAGGGGAAAGGAGCTATAATATGACAGGAATAATAATTAAAGATTTTATTAATCTAAAAAAGAACTTTAAAACATATCCAATTATTGTCGTAATCTATGCGTTAATGGCGTATTTAGAAAAAGATGCAGGTTTTTTTGGTCCAGTATTTACTATAGTTTTTTCAATGTTGATACTCACTACGTATTCATATGATGAAGTTGCTAAATGGGATGGATATGCATTAACCATGCCAATTACCCGAGCAAATATTATCCAAGGGAAATATATTCTAGTGTTTATAATGTCGGTTGCAGGTTTCCTTTTCAGCTCTCTGTTTACTGCTATACTTAATATTGTATTGGAAAAAGAAAATGTTTTTCAAGGAATCCAAGCCTGCGGTATAGGAGGAATTCTTGCTTTTGCATATTACTGTATAGCCATACCAGTAATTACGAAAATGGGCATAGAAAAGGCCAGGTTTATCTTTTTAGCAATATATTTTATTCCGTTTGCCCTGGTTATGATGATTAGTAAAGGGTTAAAGAGTGGGGAATTGTCTATACCAGAGCAATTGATGAGAATCGGAGACTTCCTAATGGATAATATCTATATTGTCATACCACTCATATTATTAGCGATGTTTGTCATTTCATATAATACTTCAATCCGTATCTATACGAAGAAAGAGTTCTAATAGATTACACAAATAAAAAAATTGCCATCAATAACATCACAGTTATTAATGGCAATTTTTTTATTTTTTTAATACTTAAATTGTGTCCCGCCAGTCCTCAAGCCCCTTAATTGCTGCATCTATGGTGTTCTTGCTAATTTCAGGAAGATCTCCACCCCAGGTCTTAGTTGCTTCTTTAAAACCCTTTTTCACTGCATCAATCATTTCATCTGCTTTTGAAGGATCTCCACCGGTTAAAGCCTTAGCAAAGGATACTATACGTTCCGAGGTCTGAGCCACACCCCAATAACCGTCATCTGCAATATCCTTCTGAGCCTGAGCCCTTGTCTCAGGGTCCACCTGTAACTTGCCTTCTCTGAGAAGAGCATATATGTCCGTGGAATCGTCTAGGGTTTCCCCTTGCTTTAAAAGCATCTTCTCTACTAGGTTTCTCAACGACTGCGACCTTTTCTCTGCCTCACCAATTAGGCGGTCTATGGTAGCGGTATCTGTTTTATATACCTTTTTATTTCCCTCGGTAATGTCGCTTTTCTCATAAACAGCCGCAGCATCCTCGGCTTTCTTTTGACCAGACTTATCTAGACCTGTATCATTTTTGCCTGCTCTATCTGTTGATTTTTTCACTTCGTCCTTAACCGTCGCCGGTTTACCTATGATGTCACTACTAACATTTGGGATCTGATTAATACCCATTTCATCCTCCGTTTCTAAGAAGGTATCCCTTCTTCTGATTGTTACCATCCTTGGTTAATAACAAAAGAGCACTGCATAATAGTGCCTTTTGTTGGAGGAGTCTCCTCCTTGAAAATTGTATAAGTATTCCTATAGTTTGTATTTCGGATTAACTGCGCTTATTCTTAATAGGTTAATTGAAAACTTAATAATTATTATAAGACTGCATCAATCTTTTTCATGATAATTAGTTTATCGCCTTCCTTAATCCTGTCATCCTCCATGTCGTTGATTCCCAAGATGTTATCCACCGTTGTATAATATTTCTTGGCGATTTTCCACAAACTGTCGCCAGGTTTTACTACATAACCAATAATTCCGGGTATTGACTGTAGCTTTTCCAGATCTATATCATTTACCTCTACATCCGTTATAATCTGTTCAGTAATCTTGTCAAATACTATTGTATTCAAGTTCATAGTAGCCTTTACTTCAATCTCATCACTATCTAGCATCATAACACTGAGTTGATCAATATTTGGTTTGATTTCAAACGTACTGTTAGGCTTCATACCCTTAACCTCAATAATCTGAGTAAAAGGAATTGCGCCCTTTAAGGAATTCATTGGCTTATTATCATCCTCAGAAATATATAGGATACTCACTTCAATAATACCTTCCACCTGTAGCTCTGTTCCCTCCGGTATGATATCATCAATCTTTATGACACCCCCACCATGGCATATCTGGAGAATCTTCGGCTGATTATCCGGGATATGAAGGCGATCGGCAATACGATATTTACTGTTATTTTTAATAACGAGATTCTCATAGACAGCCTCTCCGAAGACCGGGGTTATCTCCATAAATGGACTGTAAACATCGCAAATAATCTCAGGCTCCTCAATCTCATATACCTTAATGCCCATTTCCAGTATGACCTCTAGATCCAGAATTCTTTGCTCTCCATCACTGTCCGGTTTAATTTCTAGGTTCTTACTTAAGATTCTAAACGTAATATCCTCAATCATGTCCTCATTGCAGCCACTACAGTCGACGGTTCCGCCAAAGGGTATCTCTGTCTCATAATACTCCACCGGATTTTCCTCATCCTCACTGGTATAGAGTACAAATACCGGGAGTTCCCCCTTAATCATAAATTTATCCTCAAGTAGTCTGACTTCCACATTATTCAGCTGGATATCATTATAAAGAATTGAAGATATATCACCTTTATTCGAAGGAAGATGAAGATCGTCTTTGATTCTAAAGGTATCCTTCTTATTTATTCTAACATCCGTGATCTCTATCTTCTTATTGATGTATTGTACATCCTCTGGGCCTTCAACCATCACTGCTGTCTCTTCATCATAGAGCTCTTCCACTACTACATTTAATCGAACGATAGATCTAACGCTCAATTTCCTAGAGTTAATTAATCCGGTCGATAAGTCCTCCAGCTCCCATTTTATAATAGGATCGTCATCGGCACAGGTCAGCTCCATATTGATTACTTCATCAAAAGGAATTTCTCCTGAAATGTTATGTATTGGTCTTTGATCTCCCTCACTCAAATAAAGAACATTAAAATCCATTGTGCCCTTTACTAAAAGTTTCCCATTCATAGCTTTAATATCACTGATTCTAATCTCGCCCTGCTCAGTAACTATCTTGTCAATGTCCGGTTTGATATCAGGGACATTAAAATCATCGCCCAGTGTTAGCTGCAGGGTGCTCTTGCACTTTAATTTATTCATATGAATATTCTTTTTTATTAACTCCACTTAAAATCCCTCCTTGAATTTGGACATACGATGGAATGCCTCTTTCATATCTTATTCAAGGCTAGGGAGATTTATGTTTATATGTTATTCTTATCATTTATTTTATTATTTTTTATTGCACAAGAAAGAGTTTCGCTTTAACTTTCCTATTCGAAAAAAAGGCCGAAACCTCTAGGTTTCAGCCTCAACTGCTTCTTATTCTCAAGAACACAAAATAAGTTCTACATCCTTTGTTAAAACATCAGTGTAACTATATGACATAATTCGGATTGGCATATCCTTGTTCTCCTGTATCTTAACTAAAAAGATACTTGGATAAGTCTCTGAAATCACGCCCTCTGTCTCATCAATCTTATGTCTGCCCCTATTAATTCTAATCTTAACTTTCTTACCCGTATGGCTAATTACCGCATTACGTACTTTACTAACATCATTTTGCTTCATCATTCTTTACTCCTTACTAATGCTTCCTATCTCCATCGCCGCGGTTAGTAGTCAATATGGACATATC
>DATESP010000272.1:0-10415 GCA_035270645.1 Mobilitalea sp.
AAAAGTGTAATTCACTCTTATGCCTTGCATTACTAAATCAGAGAATACATCGTCACTTGCATCAGACACTTCATTTGTTAATGTTTGGTCGACCATTTCTTGGTGTCTTGTGTTTAATGTCTCATACTTCAATAAAAGAGAGCCACTTTCCGATAACGCTTGTTCGTATTTTGTGTTTAGTTCGTCGTATTCTTCTTGGGTTATTTCGGGTTCTCTTGGTTCTTCTTTAGAACAGCCTACCAAGGCAATACATATTAATACGGATATGATTAATCTTTTCATGATAATTCCTCCTTTGAATGATTGGTTGCTTTTACCATATTATAAACCTTAATGAAATAATTGTAAACCTTAATCTACTTTTCTAACGGTTTTTCTAACGAGATTGCGAATTTTATTCTACGTTGCATAACGCAACACCATATAATGTAAAAAATCATAGCATTTTATATCATAATCGGTCGAATATTTCACTAATACGAATTAAATCATTTCAAAACATCATGAAACGTGTAAAAATAGCACTCGAAATGCGGTAATCGCCAAAAGCGGTTCGTGGGTTCGAATCCCACCTCATCCGTTAAGTAATATGGGCTTTTAGAGAATAGCAACAGTATTTATATCTGGATTAGCTCTGAATAATAACCTTGTGGTAATTATTCAGAGCTTTTTCGTTGCCTTTTTTCCTTAATCTCTTCTTTCTTTATGTAAGTGACATTATGTTCATTCAGAAGCACTGATAATTCCTTGATACATATTGCATCATTAGTAACAAGAACTGTTTTTTGGCTTTTTAGTTTCAGACTGATAGAGGCATTACCGTTAGGTCTTTCCCTTAAAGTATAATGCTCAATATCTTCGAAATAAAATATTCCATATCCCGAGGCTATAAAATCGTTACAAATAATTATTCTAAGATTTTGATAGAATATTGAGGTGAAAATAATTAATATAGATGCTGAATTAGTGGTGATTAATTCTGTTTCAAAAATAGAAACAATCCAAAACAGCAGCGAAAACAAAAGGATAAACCAGAAAAATAAGAACATAATCTCCGAGCCGGGATTTTTGATCAATTTTCCTCCAAATAAGCCTACAAGAATTTTTTTGAAGACATGTTCAACAATCAATACAGATATAGCATATACAATGGATAAACCGGTTGCAGCATGGCTAATGATATATAATATTGAAAGGTCTCTGCCGAAGTAATTCAGAATACAAAGTGGTATCATAGGTATACAGATCAGAAAAAAAGTGACAGCGATTAATTTAACTTTTAAATGTTTGTTTTTTTCTAACATTTATATCTCCCCCTAAATCTTATAAAGCGTAATTATAATCCTAACACAGTTACTGTATTTGGTAAACCATAAGATTATTTACATATTTATATCATATTATGATGAAAACACAGGTTATATACAAATTGTTTATATATTACATTAGTGGTAAAATAATAATTATATTACTAAGTAAATGAAACCATGGCATTTTTTTCATCGTCTAATCTATGAAAGAGAAATTTGTAATTGAATTTATCGAAGGGAGAAATGATATGAAAAAATTATTTACATTATTATTAAGCGGTGTGATAGCAGCCACCTCTGTATCCACTGGAAGTGTAGCATATGCAGACAGGATAGATACTGATGTATCAATCATGCCAATAGCAATTGAAGAACCAATTTCAAATACCGCATCAAAAGAGACTACAGATAAAGCCTTAGAAAATGCTCTTAGAGCAGTGAAAGCAAGAATAACGATATCGGACGAGTATTCGGAGTTCGATTATTACTTTAATGAAGATAGTTCTTATTCAGCTGGATACTTTACCTTGAGCTGGAGAAACCCGACTAATTCAAGCTACATTCAAGTAAACATTGATAAGAATAATAATATCAACTTTTATAACAAGTATAATTATTCTGTAAATTCAGGCGGTGTAGCCAAATATTTATCGAGTGAGCTAAAAACAACAGCAGATAAATTTATTAAGCAGATTGCACCTAGGCTTAACGGAAAGCTGGAATTTCTAGAAGCAGATTATACAGGTATATATAATGGAACCTATGTATATGTATATCAGAGAAAAGAAAATGGTGTCGCATTTCCTGATAATACTGTAGAGGTAGATGTCGATAGCGTAACTGGTGAAGTTAGAAGTGCCTCCATTAATTGGCTATATGATACATCAGTACCTTCCAATAAGGTTAAGCTTACGAAAGATGAAGCAGCAGAGCTTATAAAGAAGAACATGAATATGAACCTGGTTTATCGCATGAACTATTACCGTATTTACGAAAATGGAATAAGTAATGATGTTAAAAAGGCGTTTCTTGTTTACCAACCAGACCCATCCTACATTTCTATTGATGCAAAGACCGGGGAGGTATATCTGACTAGATCAGAATGGATTCAATCAAATAGAAATGAAAAAACTAAGGAAGATGCAATGAGCGTATCAGATAAGGGTAGCCTTTCTGGTGGTGGTCTTACTGAAGCAGAAATTACGAAGATTAAGGAGCTGAAGAAGCTGATTACCAAGGATCGTGCAATTGAATTGGTAACTAGTAATAAGTACCTCCATATTGACAAGAATATGATGACATATTCTGCTAATTTAAGCAAGTCCTACAATAAAGTAGGAGATGTAGATTCCTACGTATGGAATATTAATTTAAGTGATGCCAGACCGGTGGATTACGAGAAGGATAAAGATCAATATCGTGCCTATGCTAGTGCAACAGTGGATGCTAACACTGGCAAAATATTAAATTTCTATTCAAGCTTAAAAAGTAATTATGATGAGAAGAAGGAGAAATGGAACAAGGTAGAAATTGCACATTCAAAAGAAGAGGGTCAGAAAGTATTTGAGAAGTTTCTTAAGACTCAGATTAAAGACCGTTTTAACAATTCAAAGCTTGTTGCATCGAATGATGATTATGTAGCATATTTCAAGAGTGATGATATTCCAGTATATGGAGGTTATAGTTATCAATATAATAGATTTAATGAAGGCATAGAATTTTCCTATAACGGTATCTATGGATCAGTTGATGGTGTAACCGGTAAGATTTATTCCTTCGGTGTTAACTGGGATGACGATATTGTATTCGAATCACCTCAGAAGGCTATGAATTCAGAGGAAGCTTTCAAAAAGTATATCTCCAATGAAGGTTATGATCTGGTTTATGAAGCAAATCAAGTAAATATATACGATCCGAATTATAGAAGTGAAGAAAAATATTATGATTATTCAGAGGCCTATTCGGTAGAATATGAAATCAGACTGGTATATCGACCAGATGTATATCCTTCTTATATTTCTCCCTTTACTGGGGAACAGATAAACTATGACGGAACGGCATATACAAAGACACAGCCATATAAATATTCTGACATTGCAAATACTCCGGAAAACAGAGAAATTCTGTTACTATCAGATATGAATATTGGTTTTGAGGGTGAATTATTTAATCCTTCGAAAGCGATTACTACTGAAGAATTAGCTTTACTAATGAAGCAGATTGGATATGGCTATCCTACCAGTGAGACAGAAGCTAAGACCTCTGATAAGTTAATTACCAGAGAAGAAATTGCATACAACTTTATCGATAAACTGGGACTTACAAAGATGGCAGAGCTTACGGGTATATATACTACTGGATATTCCGATGAAAAGGATATCGATAATAAGAATATTGGAGCAGTAGCGCTGGCAAAAGGTTTAGGATTAATTGAAGCCAAAGCAGATAATAAGTTCCTACCAGATGATAATGTAACAAGAGCAGAAGCAGTACGATTAATAATAAATTTCATAAAAGTACAAAGAGAAAGAAATTATTAGATAGATTAATAGGGTCTGCCCCATAGATAGGAGGCAGGCCCTATTCAAAAGAGAGCAGGTCGTTATGACCTGCTCTCTTTTGAAGTTATTTGCTTATTATTATGCAGTCTTATTAACTGCTTTAGTTAAACGGGATACTCTTCTTGCAGCTGTATTCTTATGGTATACGCCTTTGGAACAAGCCTTGTCAATCTCGGTAACTGCTGCCAATAAACTTTGCTTTGCAGCTTCTGCATCGCCTGTAGCAACTGCTGCATCAACTTTTTTAATCATTGTCTTAACCTTAGATTTAATTGACTTATTTCTCTCAGCCTTTTTTTCGTTTACTAAAATTCTCTTCTTAGCAGATTTAATGTTTGCCATTATTACACCTCCAAATTTAAAATTAAATGAACCAACTACTGAACCAAAAGCAACTAATTTGAGAGTGAGCTACCTATATGGGTTGTCGGTTTCGAATTCTTGTCTCATTAAATCCGGACACGGACGTTCTAATGAAAACATACTATTACATATTATTCTATATAATCGTTTCTGTCAATACATAAATTAAAAATCTTTGCAAAGAATAGTTACTGTTCACTCGTTAGTCAGCGCGAGGTGTTTTACGCAAGTAAAACCCGAGAACTTCATGCGCCAAAGTGCTTTTTTTGCACTTTGTGTGCATAATTGTTGCTGTGAACGAGGTACGAGTGAACAGTAACAAAGAATAGACATGAAGAATATATAAACATTGAGATATTTTATGTGTAATTAAAGTATGCAGGTTAAGCTGAAAAGAAAAAACAATGCAGGAATGAGGTAAATATGGAGAGACGGATAAGGACGGATTTGGCTTTAGAGGTTAGGGAAAGCTTTCCTGAGGATGATGTAGAGATTAGAGGTGTCATTCTGACAGAGGATTATGACGAGAAGAATAAAATACGTGTTACAACAGTCGAGATTAAGGATGAGAAGGGAGCAGAGGCTATGCAGAAGCCTATAGGCACCTATATAACAATTGAAGCTCCAGAGCTTAGTAGATCGGATGAGGATTACCATAAACCGGTTTCAGATGCAATTGCAGAGAACCTAAGGAAGTTGTCAGGTGATTTAAAAAGGGAAGAAGTATTAGTGGTTGGACTTGGCAATAGGGAAGTGACACCGGATGCTCTCGGTCCTCAAGTAGTAGATAATTTGTTCGTAACCAGACATTTGATTAGGGAATATGGCAAGGAATTCAGCGAGAAGAATAAACTGGGCAATGTAAGTGCAATCTCACCTGGAGTCATGGCACAGACAGGAATGGAAGCACAGGAAATTATTAAGGGAATTATAGATGAGACCAACCCTAAGCTAGTCATCGTAATTGATGCATTAGCCTCCAGAAGTATAAGCCGGTTAAACACAACTGTACAGCTATCTGATACCGGAATCAGTCCCGGCTCAGGCATTGGAAATAACCGAAAGGCATTAAATGAAGCCAGCCTAGGTATGAAAACGATTGCTCTGGGAGTTCCGACAGTAGTTGACGCCGCTACTATAGTGGCAGACACTTTGACAAAATACATGGAAAAGAGCGGCTTTGAAGAGGAGGAAATCTATAAGTTCATCTCTGAGGTAAATGAGCAACAGATGGACAATATGTTTGTAACTCCTAAAAATATTGATGAATCTGTAAAACAAATAAGTTACACAGTATCTGAGGCTTTGAATTCATGCTTTTCACAGGCAGTGTGATCGTATGGGTACTAAAAAAAAGCTTATGGAATATATTAAATTAGTTGATGATATAGCCTTTGATATATTAGCCAAGGACTAGCAGATTTGACTTGGCTTGGCAGATATGGAGGCAAATATGAGTAGATATCCTAGATATAGGAAAAGGTATAATATACATCATGTGATTTCAGGTATTAAGATACTTGCTTTCACATTTGCTGTGATATGCATTATAGCCTTGTCAATTTCTGCAGATGTTGGTCAAGCTAAAAGCAAGCTGGGGACACTAATTATGACAAAGGTCTATGTTAATGTAATGGAATCCGGCTCTTCCCTGGTAAGCTATCAGGCTATAGAGAATAAACCGGATTCCTTAATGGCCGTTATGCTTGAGCAGCAATTCGTAATGCATGAATTTACGAAAGGAATGAAGCAGGATAATGTAATTCTTACGAGCTCCAATCCTTTTACATCACCGGAGGTCGAGCCTGTTGAGGAGGATAGTAACAAAATCGGTTTTGCAAATAGTCTAGAGGGTAAATTGACAAGAGAATATATTCTTACCAACGGAGAGGTATTTGATGCAAAAACCTTTAAAGAGAATATGAAAGCTGATATATCGGCAAACACCACGACAGATGATAGTATGTCAGTTGGAGTAATCGAAGGAGATATATATTATGAGGAGGAGGGCGATGTTAGACCGGGAGGGGATGACTCCTCCATAGAAACGATGAGGACTTATGATGGAAATAAATTTTCATTAAAGCAAATGAAGGATATCAATTTTCTAATAAGAAACTTTTATATTGTAGATCCAAGTACACAGGTAACGGATAGTATCTTTGATGCTGAAGTGATGCTTGCTAAGGATATGACGATTAAAAGCAAAAATGATGCTCCCCAGATATTAATTTATCATACCCATTCACAGGAGGACTTTGTTGACAGCAAGCCAGGTGCCGAAAAGGATACCGTGGTCGGGATTGGTACATATTTAACGAAAATACTTGAGGAGCAGTATGGTTATAATGTAATTCATGATAAGAGTAATTATGATATGGTGGAGGGCTTCGAAGAAAGAAATCATGCATATAATTATGCGAAAGAAGGGGTTCAGAAGATACTTGATGAAAACCCTACGATTGAGGTGATAATTGATCTGCATAGGGATGCTAGAAAGAAACGTTCTATCATGCTAAATGGAAAAGAGACAGCTCAGATTATGCTCTTCAATGGGCTGAGTAGGAATTTAAATGGACCGAGAACAGATCTGGATAATCCAAACCTACAAGATAATCTCGCTTTTAGCTTACAACTTCAATTAAAATCCTTAGAAAAATATCCGGGTTTGTTCTATAAGAATTATCTTCAAAGTCTACGTTATAATTTACATTTGATGCCAAAGGCTATCCTGGTCGAGCTTGGAACCGAAGAAAACACTGTAAAGTCTGCCAGGAATGCTATGGAACCCTTTGCAGATATTTTAGATGATGTACTACAAGGGAAATGAAGAAAGTTTTACAAGGAAAATGAAGTATCTTGTGTAAGATTCTTCATTATGTTATACTAAATCAGATAAAATCAGTTTATATAATTACGCAGGAGGAACACATGCTCTTAGACCAAAGTAAAATAAGAAATTTCTGTATCATTGCCCATATAGATCACGGCAAGTCGACCTTGGCAGACCGAATAATCGAGATGACAGGCTTATTAACAAGCCGTGAGATGCAGTCACAGGTACTTGATAATATGGATTTGGAACGTGAACGTGGTATTACTATAAAGGCTCAGACTGTACGTACTGTATATAAAGCAAAGGATGGGCAGGAGTATGTCTTTAACCTCATTGATACCCCCGGACATGTTGACTTTAATTACGAGGTGTCTAGAAGTCTGGCTGCCTGTGAAGGAGCAATACTTGTTGTGGATGCTGCTCAGGGAATCGAAGCTCAGACCTTAGCCAACGTATATCTGGCAATAGATCATAATCTGGATATAATGCCAGTTATTAATAAAATAGATCTTCCTAGTGCTGATCCGCAAAGGGTAATTGCCGAGATCGAAGATGTAATTGGCTTGGAAGCCCATGACGCACCATTAATCTCTGCTAAACAGGGACTTAATATTGAACAGGTCTTAGAACAGATTGTCACAAAGATTCCATCTCCAACAGGTAACATAGATGCACCCTTACAAGCGTTAATCTTTGATTCAATCTACGATTCCTATAAAGGGGTTATTATCTTCTGCCGCATCAAGGAAGGCAGGGTAAAAAGAGGTACTCAGATAAAGATGATGGCAACCGGAACACTTGCTGAGGTTGTGGAGGTTGGTATCTTTGGACCTGGTCAGTTTATCCCCAGTGATGAGCTGAGTGCAGGTATGGTTGGATACCTTACTGCAAGTCTTAAGAATGTGAAGGATACTCGTGTAGGTGATACAGTTACAGACGCTGAAAGACCATGTGCTGAGGCACTTCCTGGATATAAGAAGGTGCATCCTATGGTTTACTGTGGAATGTACCCAGCGGATGGATCAAAGTATCCGGACCTACGGGATGCACTAGAAAGGCTTCAACTTAATGATGCATCACTTCAATTTGAACCAGAGACCTCTATTGCACTAGGTTTTGGCTTCCGTTGTGGCTTTTTAGGCCTTTTGCATTTAGAAATCATACAGGAAAGATTGGAAAGAGAATATAATCTAGATATAGTAACGACTGCACCTGGAGTTGTCTATAAGGTTCATAAAGTTGGCGGAGAGACTATGGATATTACAAATCCCGCGAATCTCCCAGATCCGTCTTTAATCGAATATATGGAGGAGCCTATTGTCTCTGCGGAGATTATGGTTACTACTGAGCATGTCGGTTCCATCATGACCCTGTGTCAGGAACGACGTGGTGTTTATCTTGGAATGGAGTACATGGAGACAACCAGAGCACTTTTAAGATATGAGCTACCTTTAAATGAAATTATTTATGATTTCTTTGATGCCTTAAAATCCCGTTCTAAGGGATACGCATCCTTTGATTATGACATAAAGGGCTATGTCAGATCTGAGCTAGTGAAGCTGGATATTCTTCTTAATAAGGAAGAGGTAGATGCTCTAAGCTTTATCGTACATGCTGAAAGTGCTTATGATCGTGGCAGGAGAATGTGTGAAAAGTTAAAGGAAGAGATTCCGCGTCAGATGTTTGAGATACCGATTCAGGCTGCCATCGGTAGCAAGGTTATCGCTAGAGAGACCGTAAAAGCGATGAGAAAGGATGTTATTGCTAAGTGCTATGGTGGTGATATCTCTAGAAAGAAGAAGCTGTTAGAGAAGCAAAAGGAAGGCAAGAAGAGGATGCGTCAGGTTGGTAATGTGGAGGTTCCGCAGAAAGCGTTCATGAGTGTTCTTAAGCTGGATGATGATTAGGATAGTGTGAAGAAAGAACATCTTCACACGGGAAGAACTACGAAGTCCGCACAGTGGTGCGAACTCCTTGTTCTTCCAGGCATTGGTGATGCTGCGAAGCAGCATCGTGTAGGATAGTGTGAAAATAAAAAGCAATTTTCACACGGCAAATTTGCGCCTGGTGCCCAAATTTGCAAATTTTATTAAAGGCATGGTTATTATGGACGAACTAAGGAATAATAAACAAATAAATGATCAAAAGCGGCGTGAATTGGGATTATACATTCACGTCCCTTTTTGTGTAAAGAAATGTGATTACTGTGATTTTCTCTCTGCTCCATCAAATGAGCCTACAAAGCGCAGATATTTTGATGCACTTATTACTGAGATACGAAGCTATGAGGGAAAAACCAGTGAGTATAAGGTACCTACCATTTTCTTCGGCGGAGGGACACCGTCATGTGTTGATGCTTCTTATATTAAGGAGGTTATACATGTAATACGGGAAGTATTTGGTGTAGATGCTGTACAAAACAATTATGAGCAAAAATCACCTGAGATTACTATTGAGATTAATCCTGGTACAGTAGATGAAGAAAAGCTATTAGCATATAAGGAGGCAGGAATTAATCGTTTAAGCTTCGGACTTCAGACTACCAAGGATAGTGAACTGAAGCTTCTTGGGAGAATCCACAGTTTTGATCAATTTATTAATAACTATGAGTTAGCTAGAAAAATAGGTTTTAATAATATCAACATTGATCTCATGAGTGCACTTCCGGGTCAGACGATTATGTCCTGGGAAGAAACTCTTCGAAGGGTGGCTGACTTAAAACCGGAGCATATCTCAGCATATAGTTTAATTATTGAAGAAGGGACTCCTTTCTATGATCGATATGGAGAGGGAGCACCACAAAATGAGGACCTTCCAGAGGAAGAGACGGACCGTGAAATATACAAGCTAACTGCAAAGATTCTAAAGGAATATGGTTATCAGCGATATGAAATTTCGAATTATGCACAAGCAGGCTATGAATGCAGGCACAACTTAAGCTATTGGATTGGTATTGAATACCTAGGTCTTGGTCTTGGATCCTCTTCTTTGATTAAGAGCATTAGATTTCATAACCTTACTGAGATTGACGAATACATTGCAGCGTGCACAATTCATAATGAAGAGGATAGCTTTTCACAACAACCACAGAGGCATATCGAAAATCAGGACATCTTATTAGATAGTCTGGGAATACGAAGAGAGATCATAGTATTATCCACCAAAGAACAGATGGAGGAATTCATGTTTCTTGGTCTAAGAATAATGAGAGGTGTCGGTCAGGAAGAGTTTTACCGTAGATTTGGTGTTAATCTGAACACTATATATAAAGAGATAATAGAACGTCATATCAATAATGGATTGCTTTACGAGAATGGAGAGTATCTCTGCCTTACGGAACATGGT
>DATESP010000273.1:0-2976 GCA_035270645.1 Mobilitalea sp.
GGGGTTGATCTGTTATTTGGTGAAGATGATAAGCTATTAGTCTGTGAAGTTAATTCGAATGCACACTTTAAGAACATCTATGATTGTTCAGGAGTGAATGCTGCTGACGCAATTATTTCTCATATTATTAAGATGCAAAGCCAAGAATCGAGAGAAACACTTGGTATAAACTAATTTAAAGGGCAATCCTGTAGGGTTAGTATGATGTTTAAGGTGGTGTGACTATATGAATGCTTGGCTCTTATATTTTAAGGAAAGCGCCATATATAATCAGAAATATATTGAATTTTATATTGAAGAGGGAAAGAAGCTTGGTATAACTATCAAGCTTGTTTTGATTGAAGAGCTGGATTTCGGGATATATCAGGATGAGTGGTATCTTACAATTATGGGGGAAACACCCCGTTACCCTGACTTTGTGATTTGCAGGGCCATCTACCCATTGTTAAGTAAGCAGCTAGAGCTTATGGGAATTAGAGTATTTAATAGTTCCTTTGTATCAGAAATCTGCAACGACAAAGCAAAAACTTACCAATTCCTAGCGAAGTCAGGAATAAAAATGATTGATTCCAACTTTTATCTGAATTCGCAGTTAAAAGAGGTTCTAAAGAATGTTAAGCAGCCAACAGTGATCAAGGCAGTCGAGGGACACGGGGGTAGCCAGGTATTCTTAGTAGAAACTTCTTTAAATGATGAAATTATTAAGGGGATTGGAAATTCCAATGTCGTAGTACAGCCGCTGATTGGAAATAAATATCAGGACTTAAGAGTCTATGTAATAGGAAAAGAAATTATAGCAGCTGTATTGAGAACCGCAAAGGAAGGGTTTAAGGCTAATTTTTCGCTTGGCGGAGAGGTAAGCCTATACCATTTATCCGAGGAAGAACAGAGATTGGTATATAAAATCACAAACCAATTTGACTTTGGCTTAGTTGGGATAGACTTCATCATTAATGATCAGAATGAATTGATCTTCAATGAGATTGAGGATGTGGTAGGTTCAAGAATGTTATATAAATGCTCGGATATCAATATCGTTGATTTGTATTTAAAGCACATATGTGATCTAATGTAATAAAAATAGCGCTATACCAGGTCTATTATAAAGATCTTGTATAGCGTTTCTATATGAGATATTTGAGACAGGTTAACCGTGATCAGATCTAAATCAAGGTGAGTAATTCCTTGGGTGTATCAATCAGATAGTCTGCACCAGCAGTCCTTAGAACTTCTCTGCAGCGGAAACCCCAGGTAACTCCTATACATGGAATTCCGGCATTTTTGGCAGTCTGTATATCAGTTTCGGAGTCACCAACAAATATGGTTTGACCAAGGTCGGAACCTAATTCCTTAACTGCTTGAAAGACACTATCCGGAGCAGGTTTTCTATTGACTTCAAGAGATTCACCGATGGCAACCGGAATCAGGTTATTAAAATAAGTCTTAGCAAGTGACTTGACGGCTGTATCAAATTTATTAGATACGATAGCAAGCTTGTAATTATAGCGACTAAGATCTAATAGCAGTTCCATGATCCCGATATAAGGTCTGGTTTTATTCTGCATATTATTCTTATAATGCTCTTTAAACTCTATTAAGCATTGATCTACTTCTTCCTCAGTACATTGCTCAGGAACAGACAGGCGAACAAGATTTCTAACTCCGTTACCAACAAAGCGTTTAACCTCTTCATAGCTTCTGGTTGAATAACCCTTTTGAGTTAATATATCATTTAAACTGTCACGTAAATCATCTAGTGTATTTAATAATGTTCCATCTAAATCAAAAATTATTGTATTATATTTCATTTGATGTTTCCTCTCTATCTGTACAAGTACAAGATGGGGATTTCTTGCACTCATCGAAATATGTTGTATACAGTATATACTTGACACTTTCGTTAACGCAAGTGGTTTTTTACTAAATAAAAAAAAAATTAGAAAAATGCAGAACTATATAAATTTAATAACATTTATTACTAATAATTTGTATTTTTTGAGAAGGTTAATTGTATTCCAATTTACTTGTTTTGATAATATGGTTATGTTACAATATTTTTAATTAATACGTGAGTAAACAGAAAGGTTGGGCATACGAATGAAGTCAGATATTCAAATAGCACAGGAATCGGAATTGATGCATATTAAGGAAGTTGCTAAGCAGCTGGATATAACTGAAGAGGAGCTCGAGTTTTACGGTAAATATAAGGCTAAGCTTTCAGATGAACTTTGGGAGAGGATTAAAGATCGACCTGACGGTAAATTAGTGTTGGTGACGGCAATTAACCCAACTCCGGCAGGAGAGGGCAAGACAACTACTACGGTTGGTTTGGGTCAGGCCTTTGGACTTTTAAAGGTGAAGTCTGTTATTGCACTTCGTGAACCCTCCTTGGGTCCCTGCTTTGGAATTAAGGGTGGAGCTGCCGGTGGTGGATATGCACAGGTTGTTCCGATGGAGGATTTGAATTTACATTTCACTGGAGATTTTCATGCGATAACCTCTGCCAATAATCTACTCGCAGCCTTGCTGGACAACCATATCCAACAGGGAAATGTACTAAATATCGATACCAACCGGGTTGTATGGAAACGTTGCGTGGATATCAATGATCGTGTACTCCGTAATATTGTTGTTGGTCTTGGCCGCAAGGTAGATGGAGTAGTAAGAGAGGATCATTTCATCATAACTGTAGCTTCAGAAATTATGGCAGTGCTCTGCCTTTCCGAGAACATGAAGGATTTAAAGGAGCGCCTGGGACGGATGGTTGTTGCATATACCTATGCAGGTGAACCAGTTACAGCAAAGCAGATAAAAGCAGTGGGTTCCATGGCAGCACTACTTAAGGATGCCCTGAAGCCTAATTTGATTCAGACTGTTGAAAATACGCCTGCGATCATCCATGGCGGACCCTTTGCCAATATCGCCCATGGTTGTAATAGTGTCAGGGGAACCAAGACAGCCTTGAAATTAGCGGAT
>DATESP010000274.1:0-18958 GCA_035270645.1 Mobilitalea sp.
AGATCATATAATTCGTCCTTAGGTACTACTACCTTAGTGCTTGACAGTGGCTGCATTCTACAGCTTTCAACAAATTCATAAATATCCTCAATTAATTGTTCAATTCTGCTTACTCCCATTTCAAACACTCCTTATCGAATCATATTTGTCATAAACAGATTGTACAATGGATTCTGGTACAAACTGCCTGATGTCTCCGCCATAGCTTGCTATTTCTTTCACTACACTGGAACTCAGATAAGAATACTCAACGCTGGTGGTAAAGAACATAGTATCTATCTGAGGATTCAGTTTATGATTGGTCTGTGCAATCTGCAATTCATATTCGAAGTCAGTTATAGCTCGAAGCCCTCTTACTATGATAGATGCATTCTTCTGCTTTGCATAATCAACCAACAATCCGTCAAAGGCTTCAACCCGGACATGAGCTAAATCAGGATTCTGCCTTATAACCTTCTCAATGAACTCAACCCGTTCTTTTGCAGTAAATAATGGTTTCTTTAATTCGTTTTTTAAAACTCCAATTGTCAGATTATCAACCAAACGTGAAGCACGGATGATAACATCCAAATGCCCCAGAGTGATTGGGTCAAAGCTTCCTGGATAGATACCTGTTTTCATATCATATTCTCCTGTGATTGTCACGCACATCTATTTCAACTCAATAAATACATGTTTACTAGTCTTATATTCTTTCTTTTTAATTATCCTAAATTTCGTTTGTTCAAGATAGTCAAAATTTGTATGCAAAGATGCCTCTACTACAATAATTGTATCACAGTATATAATGTTCGAATTCTGTAGTGCAATAAGTACATCTCTTTCTAGTTGTTGCTGATATGGAGGATCCATAAAGATGATATCAAAAACTTTACCTTGGATTTCCAGTGTTCTAATTGCCTCCAAAGCCTTCATTGGCAAAACTTCACTCTGTAGCTCCAGTTTCGTAGTTTTCAGATTCTTATGTATACAATTAATAGCAGCTTTACTGTCATCGACAAAAGCTGTATGCTTTGCACCTCTGGATAATGCCTCTATCCCAATCGCTCCACTACCGGAGAAAAGATCAAGAAAATCACAATCTACCAAGTATGGGTTTAATATATTAAATAGTGTTTCTTTTGTTCTATCGGTCGTTGGTCTAGTGTCATAGCCTTCAGGTGATATTAGCTGTAATCTTCTTGCTTTACCTGCTATCACTCTCATACATCTTCCCCACTCTTGTGTCCATACCTGCGACTTGCTCACAGGCATAAATTCAACGTGTAAAATAACTTTTAATGCCACTATGCGGCATCATCAATGCCTGATAGAACAAGCAGCTATAATATTTATTTTATTATATTATGGATATTTGTCAACTATTCTACTCTAGTTTATCTTATCCTGTCCAAGATTTCAATAACTATTTACGTAAAAAAAGCGGTTATATAGAAGCAACCGCTCTTTTTACTATATATTTATAACTATCTTATTTACCCGCCATCTTTTTCTCTTGTTCCTGTATCATCTTTTTCACCATATAACCGCCTACCGAACCGTTTTGATATGATGTTAAGTCACCATTGTACCCCTTCTTTAAGGGTACTCCAAGTTCGCCTGCTACCTCATACTTAAACCGATCCAACGCTTCTTGTGCCTCAGGTATCTCTGCTCTGTTTCTTCTTGACATATAAACGCCTCCATTTGCTTACCCTGTCTTTTTAAAGACTTAAATATTAAGGTAATTTGTGATATTGTTTACGTTTCAAACATCTGTTGTATGCTATAACATCTGAAATAATTTTTTGTGTTACTGTCAATTACTTTATACGATGTTACGCAAATAGTATGTGCAGAATAAATCGAAATACCCTAGTATTATTTACAAAAATATCGTAAATTTGATAAATATAATTTATCTATTAAGTTTATTTGGCTGAATCCTCACGTTCATTAAGTTTTTTGTAATGCTGATGCTTGGATACACTCTTGTAAGCAGGTCTGATAATTTTTCCTGAATTGTTTAACTCCTCAAGACGGTGAGCTATCCAACCTGAGATTCTAGAGATAGCAAAAATAGGTGTATATAATTCTTTCGGAAGATCCAACATATGGTATACAAAGCCACTGTAGAAGTCAACATTAGCACTGACACCTTTATATATCTTACGTTCTCTAGCAATGATTTCCGGTGCAAGACGTTCTACCATCTCATACAAGCCATATTCCTTAATCAAGTCCTTTTCCTCTGACAGACTTTTTACATAGCTCTTCAGCACATTAGCCCTTGGATCTGAGATAGAATATACCGCATGACCCATACCATAAATTAAACCGGCTTTATCAAAGGCTTTTTTATTTAACAAGTCGGATAGATAATTGCCAACTTCCTCTTCATCCGTCCAATCCTTGATGTTCATCTTCATATCATCGAACATCTGCATTACTTTGATGTTCGCACCGCCATGCTTAGGACCCTTTAGGGAGCCCAAGGATGCAGCTACAGTAGAATAAGTGTCAGTACCAGAGGAGGTAACCACATGGGTTGTAAATGTGGAATTGTTGCCTCCGCCATGCTCTGCATGTAGAACCAATGCAATATCCAGAATTTTAGCTTCTAATTCGGTATATTTCTTATTTGGCCGAAGCATATATAACAGATTCTCTGCTGTGGATAGCCCTTCCTTTGGTGGATGTATTACCAAACTTCCGCCACCGTAATAATGTCTGTATGCCTGATAACCGTATACAGATAACAACGGAAATAAGGATATCAGCTGAAGGCCCTGACGCAATACATTTTCAATTGTAATATTGTCTGCCTCTTCATCATAGGAATACAGGGTTAGTACGCTTCTAGACAGAGTATTCATCAAATCCTTGCTAGGTGCTTTCATGATAATGTCCCTTACAAAGCTTGGTGGCAGCTCCCTATTTCGTTCTAGCAGACCTTTAAAATCATCAAGTTTCTCTTTGGTTGGTAATTCTCCAAAAATCAACAGATAAGTAACCTCTTCAAAACCAAAACGATGATCAATAATAAAACCGTCTATGATTTCTTCCACATCAATTCCTCTGTAGTATAACTTGCCCTCGCAAGGAATATAATCGTTATCAATAATTGTGTAGGCATGTACCTCGCATATTTCTGTAAGTCCGGTAAGTACTCCCTTACCACTGACGTCCCTTAATCCGCGTTTTACATCATATTTTGCATATAGTTCCGGGTCAATTACATTGTTTTTTCTTATCAAATCAGTCAAGGCCATTAGTTCCGGAGTTATTTCAGAGTATTTATTCATTACATTATCTCCTTTCATATACGTTACTACGGCATCTCTTTAACGCAAGCAACACTAGCTTTAGTATAACATAAACCCCATGTTTTGGATACATTTTTTCATCAAGCAAGTCCAAAAATAATATTTAGAAGATTTTCACTTGCGAAGCATTCTATTGAATAAGCTAATCTTTCTATTCAATAAAATACGACAGGTAGATGTCATAAGGCGTCTGCCTGTCGAATTAATTTTTAACTATGTATCAAAGTAAACTCATTTGGAAGGAAAACAATATGTCTAATATCAATAATAGAATTATTGATTTATTTATCTTCCTAATTAACATATCAGGAAAGTTACTTTCAATATATCGGACGACGGCAGGATGTATGAGTTTTACAAACAATATACCAAAAAGTCCAAATGCTATGGACGCTTCCAAGCACACCCGCCCATCAATATTAAAACGCATCTTGGAATAGTTCCACCACCTGCGGCCAAACACATAATCCATCCAAATCGAGGTCACATACTCCAATACAGTTGCGACCAGTGCGCTGGAAATAAATAGCGAAATAACACTTTTACATTTCTCAGAAAAAAGCACCACCATAAGTATGATACATAAGCCATATATCGGGCATAGAGGTCCATACAAAAAACCACGATTCTGAATTCTCCCTGTAGTTAAAAAACAATAGGTTGTCTCATATATCCAGCCGATACAGCTATATATGATAAACCAACTAAATAATGTCGACAAATCTAAAGATCGTTGCCGCTCTCTTGTTATTATCATATGTATCTCCCTCTCTCCCCAAAATTATACATACAAATAATAACTAATTTGTGATACATTGTCAATAATGAAATATACTTGTCGCTTTAGCAATATTACCAGCTTCATCAGTTGCTTCATAGGTAACAAGATAACTTATGTTATCAGTTTCTCCTGTTACTATGTCCTCAGTCGCACCACTTTCCACAATCGCACCACTTTCTACATTCGAATTGAAATCCTGGCTGGCACCAATAATTTTTTCAATAGTAACTGTAATATCCTCAGGATGCATAATCGTATAATTATCCCAGACATCAATTCCGTCAAGTGCAAAGTCCTGGTTGGGTTCCTGGTCTGCTAACAGAAGCCGGTCTTTTACACCGATAAATAGCGGTGCTTCGTCGTCTATGGTATAGTATATTTTCTTTTCTATCGAGGCGTCCTCATAGATTTCAATACTATAAGTAATTTCATATTCTTCATCCGAAATTCTATCAATATTGATATCAATCTCACTTTCATCAAATTGGATTCCATCATAGGATATTGAAACTCCAGATAGCACAAAATTTCTATTTACTTTAGTTCCTTTGATAATTGTGCGGTCATAGATACCCTCAAAGACAGGTTGAATCGGATTTTCCTCAATGTTAACCGTAGTAGTCTTCTTCCCTGTCCTTCCCAGTAAATCTGTCACCATATATGTAATTTTGTAACTTCCTGCACAATACTTATCGATTGAACCCTCTACACTTAAGCTTGATGTAATATCCGTACCAACCGTTGATTTTGCCTTAACACCCTCCAGTAGATCAACGTCAACGCCCCAAGGAAGAGTTATACTCTTAACGCCACTGATAACAGGCTTCTTTGTGTTATACGGGTTATCAGTGTTTGGATCAGTTGGGTCCCACCTTACCTTGGACGGGAGTTTTATAGCCTCAGGCTTACCCAGTGGCCCCGGACTTTCCTCATCATCATAGACAACTACTGTTGTACCTACAACACAATTATCGTAAATCCACTTTGCATCTGCTACAGTCAGACGTATGCATCCATGTGAAGCCGCAGAGCCTAATTTATTGTACTCCTTGCTCGCTAAGGTTTCCGGATTCCCTTTCTCGTAATAGTATACAGAATGAAATAGTATTCCGCCTACAATTCTAGTAGAATACTGGCCCCATACATCACCCATCAAGGCTTTCCAACGGTATTTTTCTCTTGTCTGAAAGGTTCCGGCTCTCGTCTGCGTCCCTATCTTACCGACTGAGCATGTCATCGCCTTAACTGGTACATTATAAATACCTTTCTCATCCTGCGTATATACTGTAATAGTATTATGAACTCTGTTAACCTTAATCAGATAAGGATTATCCTCTTTCGCTGATGCCAGTACTGTTCGTGTACTTAGAAATACTACAAAAGCCAATACCCCAATAAAAATGAACAAGACGCCCAATCTATAAGTTTTTTTCTCAACTTTATTCATATCGCACTCCTAATATTAAATCATATTTATCCCAGGTTTATCAATTGCATCCCTGATGTCTTCCTTACTCAATCTTAACTATATAGGTCTCGTAATTCTTTGCGGCTGTAGCAGGGATTTCAAACACAACATCGCCCATAGACTTAATAATGTCATGATTAATAAATCCGTATTTATTTAGCTCAAGCTCACCGACATAGATATAAGATACTTTGTACTTTTGAAGCAAAGCACTGACAGTTGCCTCGTCCATAGAGGTATAAATTGTTTTAATATCCTCGGCTCTTTTATTTAGCATGGCTGTTATCTCGGCATCAGAAGTATCGGGCTCGGATTTCCATAATCTTTCATGGTTATACCAACCGAGAGGTGTAGGCAGTCCGGTAATAACAGATACCCTTTGATATGAGGTATAGCTATCACCATTGGCTTCCAAAACTACCGGAGTCCCCTCCACATTATCATTCAACCATTTGGTAGCCAAATCATCCTCCGGCAGCCTTACTTCCATAAAGGCTGTTGAATCAATTCCCTTATATCCTTTCCTGGTTGATATATCGCCAAACCATGCTTTCGTTGCATTTCCAACATAGAATAGACTTAAGGAAAACAAGAACAAGAGCACTCCCGCCATTACTTTTTGGTATTTTGTTCTGCCAAATGCCAGTAAACGGATCAATATATAACCTAGACATATACCGAACATGATAAAAGCCTGATAAGTAAGCTTAAACATGGTATTTGCTCTCTTATAATCGCCACTATAAATATCTTCTATATAAATCAGTTCTGGAAGCAGGATGAGTCCAATTGCGCACAAACCAATTGTTAGAATATATAAATCCGAACTATTCAGACCTTGCATAAATAGTACAATATTCGCTCGTTCTTTTTGTTTATTCTTAGTCTTTTTCTTCCTCCGATTTCTTAGCGCAGAAAAGTCCACAGCCATAAAAACCAGGAATGCCAGTACAGTGATAATCGGAAGTCCCCAGAGTACTAAAAGCTGATAAATCGGGGTATGTGCTTCTGCCAATATGGGTTTCCCAGACATTTGATTAAAACTCATCGTAAAGGGCAAGCAGAACAGTTTCCCCAGTGTAAGGATGAATATACCTTGAATACCAGTAAGCCAATAAGCTTTTCCTTTAAAATTATATACAATCATATTCGAAAATAGAATGATTGCTCCAGAAACAACATAATAAATTGGAAAATCCCAGTAATTAGTCATATGGAACAGTCCGATTAATAATCCCATCATCAGTATAGATGGATTAAAAATCTCCTTTTTTAGTGATGGCAGCTCCTCATTTGTTTTCGGTCTCTTGTGAAGCCATCCTAACAAAACCCCAAGGATTGTCAATACAAATAGTATATTGATTACATGAGCATGTAGGTCTCCCAACACAAAGGAATAGGCAGGAAACTCATGAATTGTCTTATCTGTAGTCTCCGGATTATAACCGATGTATCTGGTGGCATCAGGGAACCAGTAATGATATAATTTAGTGGCCTTAAGAATATGTTTCTGATATGCTGGAACTAACCATTTATAGATTGGGTAATGCATATTTCCGGCAATGCAGACTGCGGCGCCAGCCAGAATTCCTGAAACAGCAGGCAGGATTCCCTTCTTTTGCTTTCGGTCCCTTCTATAATGCAGTATCATATTATATGCTAGAGAATAAGGTAGCATTACCGAAAAAGCTCCTATCATCATGAGCATAAGATTATATCCAGCGCTAGTCCCTACAAAGGAAAGCTTTGAAAGGAAAGTGGCCATGTACTGCCCAACATAATAGTAATTGAGGGCGGTACCAGAAAACCAAAAATCCTGTGGAGGCATATAGTCGCTACGGGCTATTGTCGTCATAAAGCCGTAATCCATAAACTTCTCTGTTGTCCCAAAGATTTCTGGATTAAACCCTCTAACATAAACAAAGAAAATGAATATAGCTAGAAACAGAATCTCTTCAGTAAGTATTACTTCTAAGGTTTCTCTTCCAAAACCATTAAATAAGGATTTGACAAGAGTCCTTTCATTTTGCTTGGTTTTTGCTCTTAACCGTGGTACTAAAATAATTGTCACATTAATCAACAGCCCAATAGCTACGGATATTAAGCAAGATTTTTCATCAAACTTCAGTATATGCAGAGAGGAAAGAAGCCACATGATATAACCTGAACATGCAATTCCTATAGTCTTCGAAAATAAAATCCCCTTATCTGCAAAGGAGGAGAATAGCAAATTGGTAAGCGGCATAAAAATAAGTCCAAGACACATAATAATAGCCCACCACTGAAGTAATAAAATTAAATCCTCACCCAGCAGGTATTTACCCCATATCAAGACAATGATTGCCGATACTGAATACATTAATTTTTTAAACATAGGAATTCCCCATTTCTGAGTAATATCAATCTGTATAACTTTGTGTCTATGCTCTATTCTGAATCAGCCTTTTTGTTTTATCACCTGATTTATTTTCTTAAAATCCTTAAAAGCCTGTTTTCCAATTTTGAAAATTTTCTTCATATTTATTGAATTAACACCGCCTTGCCTCGGGCGGAAGGTAACCGGAAGATATAGCACCCTCTTCTTTTTCTTGGCATATATCACCGAGATGATGACATTGGAAAGATTATATCCCTCCGGAATTAGTATGATTTCTTTTTTTAATGTCGAAGTCTTCATTAATCGAAACGGTGTATTTGCGTCTGTAACCTTCACATGAAAGCAGATTCGAAGGACTTCTTTTAATGTTTTGGTAACAAATACACGTGATAAACCATCCTGTCGCCCTCTCCTGTGACCGATTACCATATCATAAGATTTCCTCTGTTTCCAGAAGGGCCAGAATTCCTTCGGAAGGGTTTGCCCGTCCGAATCCGTTTGAAAGATGTAATCAGCGCCTGCATCGATAGCATATTGATATCCATATAGAAGAGTTGCCCCATGCCCTGCATTTTCTTTAGTGATCGGTTCAAAAGCCTCGAACTTTTCTGCTCGCTCCTTCATGATGCGGTAAGTCGAATCCTTGCTGCCATCATCGATGATTACAAGTTTGCTACCATTGCCGACCTTCTCCACAATTGGGTACCAGTCTCTAATCACTGAGTCGATATTTGCTTCCTCATTATAAGCAGGAATAATAATATATAGCTTATCCAATCTCCTTTCCCCCTAACTTATCAAAAGCGTCCAGAGCACTTCTAACAACCCCATCCATATTATAATATCGATACTGTGCAAGCCTGCCGATAAAAAGGATATTCTTTTCCTTCAGCATATCTTTCTCATACAAAGCATACTGTGCCTTACATTCCTTTGTGGGGAACGGGTAATATGGTTCCCCCTCAGCACAAGGAAATTCCTTGCAAATCGTCGTCTTCTTATGTTCCTGTCCGGACAGCTGTTTAAATTCTGTAATCCTAGTATAGTCATAGTCATTTGGGTAGTTTACAACTGGTGCTTCCTGGAAAGTCTCCCGGTCATGGGTTTCAAATACGAAATTAATGCTACGATAAGATAGCTTGCCATATCTATAATCGTAGAACTCATCTGCTGCACCGGTATATATAAGGGTCTCATAGGAGATTTCCTTTAATACTTCCTTATAATCCGTATTTAGTAGGAGCTTAATGTTCTTATTGGCAGCCATCTTTTCGCACATCTTCGTATAACCATGCATGGGCATTCCCTGATATTTATCACTGAAGTATCTGGTATCCCTGTTTAATCGTATTGGAATTCTTGAGATAACTGAGGTATCCAATTCACTGGGGTCAATACCCCATTGCTTCCTTGTATAAGTTTCAAAAATTTTCTCATATATGTCCTTACCAACCTTACTAAGAGCAACCTCTTTACTGGTCGTAATGTCATCAATATGCTCTGCCTGTTCCTCCAGGAACTTTTCTACCTCAAAGCAGTTTAGATTCAGATTATATAATTTATTAATGGTTTCCACGGTGATCGGCATTGGAACTAGATTACCGTCCACATATGTCAGTACCCTGTGCCAAAAATCATTCCACTTCGTAAAGCCAGACAAATACTGATATACCTCTCTATCATTAGTATGAAAGATATGAGGTCCATAATTATGGATTAGTAATCCGTCATCATTGTACGAATCATAGACATTTCCTCCGATATGATTTCTCTTTTCAATTACAAGAACCTTTTCCCCCAGAACATTAGCAATTCTCTCAGCCATGGTAAGTCCTGCAAGACCCGCACCAACAACTACATATTTGAATTTCATATTTACCTCTCATTCCGCGCTGCTTTTGCGCATTTTACCTTGTTTTCTATTTTACTAGTAAAGTATCATATATAGACAGCTTTCCTTCTCCTTCGCCTTCCAAATAGACACATTCAAAGGTAGCACTTATATTCTCTTCGTTTACAATATAATCATCTGCTATACGATTTTGCCACTCAACGACGATAAATCGAATGTTGTTTTCCTTTACCAATTCCATCAATTCTCTCGGTGTTTCTGCTTGATACATTCGTCTTACCATACGATCTCGAGAACTGGTATCATACCCTGCGGACCATGCGTAGTACTGATGCCCCTCATAGAGCATTCCTCCACCAAATACCAACTGGTTGATTGTATAATAAGTATTGGCAGTTAAAAATAGATCTTTGGAATCACTGTTCTTCTTGACAAAATCAGTTAGAGGATTATCTAAATCAAGAACTATTCCACGCTCTCTGGCATTTTTATGCAATAGCGTGTAGAAATCATAAATACCGGTACCCGTTAGCATTATTATCAACGCAATACCTACTAACCGGACGAATATATCCTTGTGCCAAAGCAACCTAATAATCAGAGCGGCCGCGAAGCATCCGAGCAGAATGCTGCTCATCATAATATATTTATGGTTTACTGTAACATCAACTGTTAGGGAAAAGGTAAAAGCAAACACCAGAGGAGCAGTAAATGCCAATATAATATATCTTCCCACTCCCTTCTCGAAGCAGAAAGCAACCAGTAATACAAACGGTAGAATTCCAAGTAATCTTCCTAGATAGGAAGCAACTCCAAAGATTGTCTTATTCTCTGCAATAAATCCAAACAAAAACTCCGGTGACACTGCTGAACCCCTGATAAAATATCCAGTCTGCAGGAAGGATAAAGTCAACGCTAGGATTGCAGTTATCGCAAACTCCAATCGTCTCCTGGATAGGATTGCAAGCATGAACAGAATTAACAAACATCCTATCACCACTGCTCCATGGAAGAAGGACAGACTACCTAACAGGATTCCGGAAGCAATCGCCAGTCTGAAATCCTTGACCTGCCAAGCCTCCCTTGATAAGAAAATATATCTTGTGCATGAGATAAATCTTGTAAACACCGGCTCATTCGTAAGTTTCTTGATTGCCTTCTTCGTATTCATTCTCTTGATTGCTTCAAACGTCTCATATAAATGTGGAAGAAAAAGTATAAGTATAAAAAACATTACACTAAGCCCAAAGGCAAGATGGCGCTGGTTACAATATACATTCAGATTCCACAATCCCCAGTCCTCATTCGGAGTATCCCCGATAAAGGAGGTATTCCTAAGTAATGTCTGTAAGATGTTCTCCCTCTTTGGAATCTTTGACAAATACGTTATGAGAGATTTGGAGCTCCTGAATGCAAGAAACAGGCAGGCTAATATACCGGCACCGGTCTTTCCTGTAAGCTTAACTGTCAGTACATAAAACAGCAGAAAAGCACTAATTAAGCTTAATGCACTTGGTATATTGAAGGCATTATCAATTTGCAATCCCAGGTATTCTAGATTTCCGGCCAGAAACTGGAACATGAAATGATATCTGATATCCTCTCCACCAAAATGCGAGTAGGCAGTGGGGAAATTACTTCCATAGGAAAATGACCTAATCATTCCAACATGAGGTGAGAAATCGCTGAATACTGACACTCCTATATGTAGCTGCCCCTTCGTAACATAGAAGGTTGACCACATAAGCACCAGGGCAAGTGTAATGATTCCTCCTAGCAGGAGAAGTTCCAGCACCCTTGTCTTCTTGTCCTTGCAGATACTTAGAACCGGCGGCTTAGCATATCTAGGTATTCTCCTGAGATAGTAAACAATAACAAAAGTTATCAGTGCAACGGACATGACTATAGCGTTCGCTATGGATAAAGGCTTATCTGTTATCCTGACAGCTATTGAAGCAATTAAATAAACCATCCAAGTTAATATGAGGGTACCAGTAATGTAGAACACCGGTAGTACAATCAAATAGGAGCTAACGGATATTTTCTTTTTATTAAATGAGGCTTCAGCCAGTCTGCCTAGATTCGGAAATGCATAGGAACAAATAACCCATCCAGTACTAAAGCATAGGAACAGATAGATTAATCCTAACACTACTTATCACCGCCCTTAATACATTTTGAAATCAAATATCTAGGCCTAGCCTTAACTTCCTTATATATTTTAGTGAGATATATCCCAATCATCCCAAGGCTTGTCATAATCGAGCTTCCAATTAAAAGCTGAAGTAGAATAACAGTAGTAAACCCATCCATGGCTTTCCCTGAGAATTTCATAAGCAGTGTCTGAGCTCCCATAATTATCGTAACTAAAAACATCAATATTCCAAGGATGGTGATGCAGTGGAGTGGTACTGATGTATAGGATGTAATTGCATTTGCGGCGAGCCTGATCAAGCGTAGGAGTGACCACTTTGTCTTGCCATTAACCCGTTCTGCCACATCAAAGCCTATCTGCTTCCTGTCAAACCCCAGCCAGGCCGACATTCCACGAAAGAAGATTGCTCGTTCCGGCATCTCTTTCCAAGCTTCCACCACCTTGCAATCCAGCAGTTTATAGTCTGAAGCCCTCCCAAGATGTATATCTGATGTTTTGTATAGGATATAATAGAAGAATTTAGCGCAAATATGATAAATCGGATTCTCCTTACCTCTGGAATTTTTGACTCCTTCTACTAAATCAAAGCCTTCCTCGCGCCATGCTCTTACCATCTCTGGTATCAACTCAGGTGGATGCTGAAGATCACCATCCATCACCAGTAGCATATCTCCGTCCGAGTACTCCAAGCCAGCACATAGTGCCGATTCTTTACCAAAATTCCTACTGAGACGTAGAATCGTAATATGCGAATTCTCTGCAGCCAATGCCTTTAGTTCACTCCAGGTGTTATCCTTAGAACCATCATCTACCAGTATAAATTCATATACAAAACGATTGTCAATCAAAACCTTTTCAATTACACCGATGGAATTTCTTATATGGCTTCCTTCCTGATATACAGGAATGACTATGGTTAGTTTTGACTCCTCTGTCCTGGGTTTATTTAGTTTATTTATCGCTGATTCCATATGCTACCTCTTTTATGAGTATTGCCTTTTCTACCGTGTAGTATAACATAAACTACCTAATAAAGGAAGTGTATACATTCCTCGGAAGTGGGGCAATTATAGTGTTCCGGCAGTGCGGTATAGTATTTTTGCCTCGAGTGAGGGATTTAATTCAAAAATAGTGGCAACCTCCACATCTTTCAGGCTCTTAGCAGCTTCGGCTGCCTGTTTAAGTACTACAGAATCAGTAAAAATATCACCGAGCTTAAATTCCAGGTCTCCACTTTGTTTTATGCCAAACATATCTCCTGGACCGCGGAGCTTTAAGTCTTCAGAGGCAATAAAGAAGCCGTCGTTTGATTTATTGAGTATCTCCAGTCTTTCCTTAGCCTCCCTACTCTGTGTACCCCTGACAAAGATGCAGTAAGACTGCCTTTCACCACGGCCCACCCTGCCCCGTAGCTGATGAAGCTGTGCAAGTCCGAATCTCTCTGCATTTTCCACCATCATTACAGTCGCATTCGGCACATTTACCCCAACCTCAACTACCGTAGTGGATACCAGCACATGAATCTGCCCGTTTGCATATCGCTCCATGATATCATTTTTCTGCTTTGGTTTCATTTTACCATGGAGGTATTCAACAATAATCTGTGGAGGTAGAACTTCCTTCAGCCTGTCGGTATATTCAATGACATTTTCTGCTTCGATTGATTCACTCTCTTCTACCATTGGGCAGACTACATAAGCCTGTCCACCTTCCGATACCTGCTTCTCTATAAAATGATATGCTATTGGCCTATAATTGGTATCCACAACACAGTTTTTAATAGGAAGTCGCTTGGCAGGAAGCTCGTCCACTACCGAAATATCAAGATCTCCATATAAAATAATTGCCAGCGTCCTAGGAATTGGGGTTGCGCTCATGACCAGAACATGGGGTCTGGCTCCCTTATTCATCAGGGCTTCTCGCTGTCTGACACCAAATCGATGCTGTTCATCCGTAACTACCAGTGCCAGCTTATCATATTCCACCTTCTCCTGTATCAGAGCATGGGTACCTACCACGATATCCACCTCATGACCTCGTATTCTATTGTAGGCTTCTCTCTTTTCCTTTGTAGTCATAGAACCAACCAGTAAACAAACGCTAATGCCAAATTCAGACAGCATTTTAGTAAAGGTCCTTTCATGCTGCTTCGCTAAGACCTCTGTGGGTACCATGATACATGCTTGGTATCCATTTTTTACTGCCATAAGCATAGCTAATACAGCAAGTACGGTCTTGCCAGATCCTACATCACCCTGAATCAGGCGGTTCATGATAATTTCTCTACTCATATCCAGGCGAATCTCTTCCCATACCTTTACTTGTGCATTCGTCAGGGAATAGGGTAAGCCTCCTATAAATTGTTTGCATTCAGGGCTATCTGACATAGGGTACTCAGACAGATGCACACTTTTATTCTCCTTCAACTTTCGCAGTGCCAGAGAGTATAAGAAGAATTCATCAAATACCAGTCTATTTCTCGCCTTTATCAATATATCCCTATCCTTAGGGAAATGAACCTCCTTCAATGCCTTTGTCCGGTCCATCAGACTATATTCCTTCGCTATATTCTTAGGGATATAATCCTTAGCAAATTCGAGCTCAGTATGTACCTGCCTCATAGCTTTAGTAATAACGTTATTAGTTATGCTTTCAGTTAACGGATATACTGGCTGTAACACTTTTAACAGTTTATAATAGTCTTCTTTTTTATAGATTGCCGGTTGTTCCATCACAAGAATGCCGTTCTTGCGAATCACCTTACCACGAAAAAGATAATGACTTCCCGTTCGAAGTGTCTTTGTAAGAAACAGCATATTAAACCAAATCAGATTAAGCGAACCCGAACTATCTTTGACCTGTCCATTAATAATTTGTAAATTTCTAACCCTTTTAATCTTAGGTGACATCACCAGGGAGGCTTCTATCGTCATAATATCACCCTCCTGAATATCACGTATAGGAATTGGTTTCTCAAACTCCTCGTATCCTCTCGGGTAATGCTCTAATAAATCCTGCACAGTCTCTATCCCCAGCCTTTGAAATGCCAGCTGTGTCTTGTCTCCGATTCCCTTGATAACATTTATCCTATCATTATAGTTCAACTTTTCACCTCTTATTAAACTGATAATCGAATATATCATTCTTCTATAATAAAGAGTTTCGCTTGTGAAACTCTCGCGTCATATAAACTACTATTGCATACTTTTTTCATTAATTTACTTTCGGATTGTTCTGCTCATCTGTTTATTACTATCTGATTTATTTTGTTATTCTATTATAAACCATAATAAGGATTTGGAAAAGATGAAATATGTTTTGTAAGAATTATAAGAATATCCTATATCAGTATTAGCACAATAGTACAGATAGCTACTACTTTAGTATTAGTGAGTTTTGCTTATCTGATAGAGAAGTCTTTCCCTGATCTACAGGCTATACCGCAAATCATTTTCCCTACCATGATCGTAGTATTTATAGTCCTTAACTTCCTATACTACTTCGCAGTAAATCATGTATTCCGCAAAAAACTCAACCTTGAGTAATTAACTTAAATTTCAAAACGGGGTCAGCTACATGAGCTTTTGTTCATGCGGCTGACCCCGTTTTTAGTTGTTTGTACAACACGTCCTCTTGTTATCTATGTCTTCTATCCTCAAACCTGCACATTGCCTTAAGACAATATATAAGTTCTTGAATTCTTTCCTCAATAGGACCTTCCTCAATGGCACAATCCAGAGATACTGCCATATTGTTAATAAGTCTGTCATCCAAATGCTTAATATTGGAGGTAATAATCTCAAGCTTACTATTATATGAGGTAGCATCAAGGAATTCTAGCAGTATAACATTTACGGTACCTTCTGATGCAGAATCTTCGGTGAGCTCAATCTTATCGGATTGAACTGACTCTGGCTTAATATATTGAATGGATTCCGACCTAATCGGCGAATTTATCTCCAGTAAGGACTTACCCTGATCTTCGGAAGTCTCTACCTGGCTGGATACTCCCTTTGAATCATCACTCCTATGTATTCTTAATTCAAACCTGTACCTCTGCTTGGCATCTGGATATTTCACCTTATCAACCTCACCCATAAACATAGCCAGCTCTCTTACATAAGTCTTATAATCCCCATACAATGCTTGATATACTACCATAATCTCCCCAGTCTCCGAATGAGTAGCTATCGCAACAATCTGATATGGATTACCTTTAAAATGTATATAGATTTCTCCCTGCTGTGGTATCTTGTCCCTATGCATAATAATAACCCTGCCCTTCTTCATAACTCGCAAATTTTATGTGAGTAACTCTATGATTTTAACACTCTGCAATTATAATGTTTGTTTTAGCTTGTACTATTCTAAGAGATCTTAAATTATATAAAAGTGGTCCGATTTGTTTTCACCGAACCACTTTATCCTGCATAGCTTTTGTATTATAGTTTATTATTACTCTACCGACAGAAGATAATAATAGATCGGCTGTCCTCCATAATGAATCTCCACATCAAGATTTGGATAAATCTCCATTATCTCATCTGCAAGCCCTATAGCATCTTCTTCCTCTGTATCTACACCGTAATATAGGCTGATTAATTCAGACTCGTCATCAACCATGCTATTTACCAGATCCAATGTAGTACTTCTGATATCATCTCCAACTGATATGATAGTCTTATCATCAAGTCCCATGATGTTACCCTGCTTAATCTCTTTCCCATCAATTGTGGTATCTCTGATTGCATAGGTTACCTGGCCGGATTTTACCCGTCTCATTTCCTGAACCATCCTGGTTGCATTCTCTTCCGTGGCTTTATCATATACATAATTAATTACTGCTGTTATGCCCTGAGGTACAGTTCTAGAAGGGATTACTATGATATTCTTATCTTCTGTCAGTTGCTTCGCCTGTTCTGCAGCGAGAATTATATTGCTGTTATTAGGCAGAATAAATATAGAATCAGCATTGACCTCATTGATTGCATTAATCATATCCTCAGTACTCGGATTCATGGTCTGACCACCTTCAATCAGGTAATCTACACCAAGACCAGTAAATATCTCACCTAATCCTTCTCCCATGGATACAGCTATAAAGCCAGCTTTTTTTCTCGGCTTGTTGTCTAGTTGAACCTTCGCAGGTTTATCATTCTTCTTTTGCTCCTGAATAGCTTTTTCAGCATCTTTAATAACTCTCTCATTATGCTCTTCACGCATATTATCTATCTTCATACTAGTCAAAGAACCATACGTTAACGCCTTTTGTATTGCTAAACCAGGATCGTTCGTATGTACATGGACCTTTACGATATCCTCATCTGATACGACTACAATTGAATCACCAATAGCTTCCAGATAATCTTTAAACTCCAGCTCATTCTTCATCGTATATTCTTTTTCAACCATTATAATAAATTCAGTACAATAACCAAACTTAATATCTTCTGATGCAATCCGTTCAATATTAATTCCAGTAGACTTGGTAACCTTCTCGGTCAGGTTTGTCAATGTAATCTCCTTACCGAGCATGGCATCATAAGCACCCTTTACTATTTCGAGTAATCCCTGTCCACCCGAATCTACAACACCAGCTTCTTTTAAAACAGGTAAGAGCTCAGGAGTCTGTTCAAGAACAATTTCCATATGGGCAATAATTTCCCTTCCAAAGTAAACTAAATCGTCAGTCTCCAATACCAATTGGGACGCTTTCTCCGCCGCTCCACGAGCAACAGTCAAAATAGTACCCTCCTTAGGCTTCATTACAGCTCTGTAGGCGGTCTCTGTTGCTTTCTGTAGTGCATTAGTGATAACTGTGACATTCAGTTCTTTATAGCCTATAATCTCCTTAGTAAATCCTCTGAACAGCTGGGATAAAATAACACCGGAATTACCACGAGCACCACGTAAGGAACCACCTGAGATAGCTTTCGCTAGCTCCTCTATCGTAGGGTTAGGAAGTTTAATAACCTCTTTAACCGCTGACATAATGGTCAATGTCATATTAGTACCGGTATCTCCATCGGGAACCGGGAATACATTCAATTCATTAATATACTCTTTTTTAGCTTCAATACTTGCGGCCCCCGCAAGAAACATTTTCTTTAAGGTATTTGCATCTATCGTCTTAACTATCACAGATTTTTCCTCCTTTAATGCCGTAATTCTCAGAATCAGTCAATAACTCTGACTCCCTCTACGAAAATATTAATCTTTTTAACTTCAAGGCCCGAGAATTCCTCAACATTATATTTAACATTGCTAATCAGATTATCAGCAACTGCAGATATACTAACTCCATAGGAAACGATAATATGCAAGTCTATAGTAACCTTATTGTCTTCAAGAGAAACATTGACACCATGGCTCAAGCTTTCGCGCTTTAAAAGCTTAACAATACCATCCTTCATATTTATTGAAGCCATTCCAACAACACCAAAACATTCTACAGCAGAAGCTCCTGCATATTTAGCCAATACATCATTATCAATCATTATCTCGCCAATTTGTGTATTCATATGTCCTTTCATATTAACCCTCCTATCTATTCTTGTTTATCTAAGATAACGGTCTTTGCCAAAGTGTTCGTTTATTAATGACACTTGTATATTTAGTATAGCCATTATTTACGGATTAAATATCTAGTCTTCCCCACATTAGAGATAACCGTCAAGTCAACTGCATAATATATATTACTATAGATATCGATTGGAAGTGACAAATATGAAGAGAATGATAGGATTCATCCTATTTTGGATTGCCATCGGTATGACAATCATGCTTTTCATCACGAACGGAATATTAGCAATATGTATTATTATCCTTTGTCTAGTACTTGGCTATAATCTATTTTGTAATTAAACCGGTATACAAACTATCCCTTTATAACGAAAAAATTGGGTGTCAAGATCCCCTGACACCCATCATTTTCCTTATGCGCGTTCTACTTTTCCGGATCTAAGACAGGAAGTACAAACATACATTTTTCTTGCAGCACCGTTAACTTTTACCTTAACA
>DATESP010000275.1:0-9173 GCA_035270645.1 Mobilitalea sp.
TGTGGCATATTCAGTTGCTGAATATTTGCACCACATTCCGTACAGAATGTGGAACCATCCTTTATATCCTTCCCACAGTTAGTGCAAAACATAATATCCCCCTCAGTCGATTAATCTTTTTGTATAATATCATTTACGCTAGATTATATCATCTTTCCTTTTAATTCTCAATTGTTTCCTATAGGTATTTTAAAATCAGTTTAAAATCAATATTTATCAGCATTATGGTGTCAGAATATTTTAACTTGCAGAAAGCTATAAAAGGGGTTATAATTGGGGAAAATATGACCATATTACAGTGTTGATAAAAGCTACGACTTAGAATTTCTTCAGAGAGCTGGTGGATGGTGAGAACCGGTGAATGAATAAGTCTTTCCACTTTTGGAGCTGTTGGTGATAAACCAAAGGTTAGTACCCTTTATCCTACTTACGAGTGGTAGCTTCTTTTACGGAGTCTACAATTTGGGTGGCAACGCGGATATCTTCCGTCCCATAGTATTATGCGGGATGGGAGTTTTTTTATTGAATGCTCTGAAAGGATGCACCCTGGATTTATCCATATCAATAAATACTATTATAGAGGAGGATTATTATGCTGGAATTAAAATTTGTTAGAGAGAACCCGGATATTGTCAAACAGAATATACGGAATAAGTATCAAGACCATAAGCTTGCTATGGTTGATGAAGTGATTGCGCTGGACATTGAAAGCCGGAATACCAAACAGGAGGCCGATAATTTAAGATTTGAACGTAATAAATTTTCAAAGCAAATTGGTGCCTTAATGGCTCAAGGCAAAAAGGAAGAAGCTGAAGCTTTGAAAAATAAGGTTACTGAACAGTCAGCTTATTTACTCGAGCTGGAAACTAAAGAAACTGAGTTGTCCGAGAGTATAAGAAAGATAATGATGATCCTTCCGAATATCATTGATCCCAGTGTTCCCATAGGTAAGGACGATAGTGAGAATGTAGAAATTCAGAAATATGGAGAACCCATAGTGCCAGATTTTGAAATTCCGTATCATTCTGAAATTATGGAAAGGTTCAATGGAATTGATCTGGATAGTGCCAGAAAGGTTGCCGGTAATGGTTTCTATTATCTAATGGGAGATATCGCACGACTTCACTCTGCAGTCATCTCCTATGCCAGAGATTTTATGATCAACCGTGGCTTTACTTATTGTATTCCTCCCTTCATGATCCGGAGTGATGTTGTGACCGGCGTTATGAGTTTTGCAGAAATGGATGCTATGATGTATAAAATTGAAGGAGAGGATCTATACCTGATTGGAACTAGCGAGCATTCCATGATCGGTAAGTTCATTGATACCATTCTCCCTGAGGAATCATTACCACAGACTCTAACCAGTTATTCTCCATGCTTCCGTAAGGAGAAGGGTGCACATGGTCTTGAGGAACGAGGCGTTTATCGTATTCATCAGTTTGAAAAGCAGGAAATGATAGTCGTATGTAAGCCTGAAGATAGTATGATGTGGTTTGACAAGCTATGGCAGAATACCGTAGATTTGTTTATCACACTTGATATTCCGATAAGGACCTTGGAGTGCTGCTCTGGAGATCTGGCTGATCTCAAAGTCAAATCTATTGATGTAGAGGCTTGGTCTCCTAGACAGAAAAAGTATTTTGAAGTAGGTAGTTGTTCCAATCTCGGAGACGCGCAGGCACGAAGATTGAAAATCCGGGTTAATGGTGATGGCAGTAAATACTTTGCCCATACCTTGAATAATACTGTTGTTGCACCTCCGAGAATGCTAATTGCCTTTCTTGAGAATAACCTAAAGGCAGATGGAACAGTTAGTATACCAGTTGCTTTACAACCTTATATGGGCGGAATGACCTCGATTAAGTAGTATGGGAGTTTTCCTGAGAATAAAAATGCGGCGGGGATGAGCTTTATCCCGCCGCTTATATTTTGTATAATGTCTATTTATCTATATCTATTCTCTATTCTCTATTCTCTCTACTCTATTCTCTAATCTATTCTCTAATCTTCACTTGCCTCTAGTAGTTTAGATGCTCTGAGTAAGGCTGCATCAATGTTTTCGCAGATATTGCCTTCCCCTAGCATCTGATGAAATCCTGCTTTTTGCATCATATGAAACGGTTGTTCCTGAACATGGGAAAGTAGTAGAGTAATATGCTTCTTCTTACATGCTTTCAATACACTGTTCAAAGTATGTAATGCATTTACATCCATCGCAGGCACGCTTCTCATACGGAGAATTACTACCTTTGCGCTGGAATCCAAGGATATATTCATGAATTTATCTGCGGCAGCAAAGAACATAGGTCCGTTAATTTCATAAACAAATGTGTGCTTAGGAACCTTCTTCAGTCGGATACTATCCTTATCGTTCATATCCTCTTCACCTGTCTCTTCGTCGAGATACTTCCAGCTCTGGACGTTAGCGACTTCAGACATTCTCTTCATAAATAATAGTGCCGCCATTACGACCCCAACCTCAATAGCAATTACCAGATCAAATACCACGGTTAAGACAAAGGTTACTAGTAGTACCAGGATATCGCTTTTGGGTGAATATTTGACCAAGGTTACAAATTCTCTCCACTCACTCATGTTATAAGCAACCATAAATAATATAGCCGCAATCGTAGACATAGGAATAAGTGCTGCATATGGCATCAGTACCACTAGTATTAGAAATAGGGTAATTGCATGCACCATACCTGCGATGGGGGTACGGCCACCATTCTTTACATTGGCAGCTGTTCTTGCTATTGCGCCAGTTGCTGGAATCCCGCCAAATAAACTAGAGAATATATTACCTGCCCCCTGTGCCACGAGCTCCATATTGGATCGGTGTCTGCTGCCTATCATACCATCCGATACGACGCAGGAAAGTAGAGATTCAATACCTGCAAGGATCGCTATTGTAAATGCATCTGGCATCAAATTTCTTATCATTGATAAATTCATTGATGGCACCTGCAGAGTCGGAGGCTTAGAAGAAATCTCATATAAACTTCCTATAGTATTTACATCTATCTTGAAGATTTTAACTACTGCTGCTGCCACGATTACTGCAACCAGAGAGCCTGGAATCTTGCTGTTAATCTTAGGCCAAATTATTAGAATTGCCAGAGATATAGCACCAATAAGTAATGCCATATAATTGACTGTTCCAATACTCTCGAAACAAGCTTCAATCTTTTCGAGGGTCTCTATTGGACTTGTCTCAAAGGTTAATCCCAGGAAATCCTTAACCTGCCCAATCAGAATTGTAATTGCGATACCAGAAGTAAAACCAGTAGTAATCGTGTAAGGGATAAACTTTAACAATTTACCGAACTTAAGCAGTCCCATTACGATTAAGATAATTCCGGCCATCATGGTAGCTACTGCCAAACCCTGCATTCCATTCTTAGCGACAATGCCTGCTACGATTGTAGCAAACGCCGCGGTTGGTCCCGCAATCTGTACACGACTTCCACCTAGTAGAGATATCACAAATCCTGCTACAATTGCTGTGTATAATCCCTTTTCAGGTGTTACTCCCGATGCCAGTGCCAGTGCAATTGAAAGCGGTAGTGCTATGATTGCAACTATGATTCCGGCAATTACGTCTTTCGTAAATTGATCCTTCGAATACGTCTTCATAACCGAAAATAATTTCGGTTTCAGTTTTTCCATTTGTCTTTTGCCTCCAAACTTAATTTAAACTATAACTCTCGGGTTTTGCTATGCAAAACTCCTCGCGGTATAACAATATTGTAATTTCACCACAATTTATAATCATAGACTTATTTATTAATTATATCAAGTATTAATTTCATAAAATAAATTAATAAAAATGAGACAGAATTATGTAATTTATACTTTTTTAGTTTAAAATGAGCCACATCACTGCGGCTCATTTGTTTATAACATTATTTGTTTACTTAGTTACGCAGATTATCTCCGCAAATAAGTTATCTAGCATTACCGGTGTTACCACCAGTTCTTCTTCTGTGATTTTTTCTTCATTCACCAACCAATAATCAAATTCCTTGCCCTCAGGTATCATTGCAGTTAACACAGTACTATAATCCGAATAATAACTGCCATAAAAATAATCCTCTGTAATGAAAGTATTAATCCGAACCTTACACCCCTCGGCCGGTTGCACTGACAGCTGATATATCTCTCCCATACCAAAGTACTGCTGATATTTTGTCAGAATGTATTCTGCCCGCTCTGCTCCATAGGCCATGATTTCCTCCATTCGTTCCTCCAGCATCTCCGGCATTACCCAGTCAGTAATCAGCTTCTTGCCGTACATATTCATCTGCTCATTCCATCTAGAGGTATTCATTTCTTCTAAGGTAGCATTGAGATTCTCAGGCTTAAAGGCACCGTTAATTAAGTCAAGTGTCTGCTTTAAAAATATCTCCTTGCAATCAGCCCTCTTCATCAGCTGGCCAAACAACGGGCATTCACTTTGTACTTCACCATTTTTCCCTACGTATTTATAGATGTTGTCAATTCTAGCTCCGCCCCCATATATCGCAAAGCTATAGTCCAGATCATGTAGCAGGTAACGCCATTTACCATCAAAGGGTGCTTCACGGTACTCTTCGCCATTCGAAGTGTAATAACGATAGGTTCTGTAATTATTGTGAGGCCAATCCTCATTACCTATATAGGCCTGAAGAGCAAAATAAGAAAGATAGTTCTCGACATCAACCTCCTGGCATAGCTTGTCAAAAGTGGCATTATCCGTTAAATCCATTTCCGAGTATTTATTATACATTGTATCATAATCTTCAACAGCCTTAGCATTTTCGCCGTCATCATCCAGACTTTTGTAGACCTCGCCACCCTCTAAAATCTCAAAGGCTCCCTCATAATCACCATAATTTTCTTCGAAATATTCATCACAATATACGTCATGTAGCCAATATACTCCACGGTACTCTCCATTTACGAAGAGAGTAGCCGGACGTACCGCCTCATAATCCAAATAGCCAGCCTTTGAAGCCAGAGTCTGAAACAACTCATCTCGGATGAAGCCAAAACCATTGTCATTACCGCTATTACGCAGTACCAGACGCTTGAAGGCGTTCGGAGTCTTCCCATCGCCGTTTGCTGACAACTTAGTAGGAAAGAATTTATAACGAAGCTTATTATTCTCGAGGTCATAATCTTTACGCGCGAATATTTTAATGGATTTCTGAAGATTTGCCCTAGACCATCCGCCGTAGGTACGGATTCCTGCAGCTTGCTCTACCACACCGGTTCCATCGGGCTCCAGAATCTCAAGATATACTTCTCTTTCGCTTTCCCTGCCGCGCATATTATAATTTGCAGGAGCTGGTGGATCAATCTTCTTATATGGATTTTCCTTGACATAATCCTCGCGGAGCTTACCCTCCACAAAGATTCCATATTCATAATCGTATAGGTTATATGGGTCAGTAGTTACAGAAAATACCAGGGTATCAAAGCGGGTATCCACTCCCTCACCGACAAAATAAGTATGTACTATAGTATCTGATTCAGTCCCATCCTCATAAAAAGCCTTTGCCTTAATACAGACCGCCTTAACCTCTTTTCCCGCTTTAAGGTTAATTGCTTTCTCATAAAGCTTCTGCTCTACGTTAGGATCCGTGCCATCCATCGTATAGTATATACTACCTTCTTTTTCGCTTAATAGTTCAAGTTCAATATTTTTATCATAGAAATACCCTGTCTCTGAGAACCATATTTTGGTTCCCTCTTGCTGATTCTTAGTACCAGCATCCTCGGTAGTCTCTTTACCCTTCCTGTCAGAGTTGTCAACCTCCGTCTGTACGTCCACTTCGATAGCATTCTTTTTATCACACCCCGCACAGCATAGCATCACTGTAGCTAATAGCAAGACGTATCCATATTGCTTAACCCCCATTTTACATTTCTCCCCTCTAAATAATCTCTTCGTCTATTATATATTAAACTGGCAATATAAGTAATAACATCCTATATCTTAAAAACATCATATTAAGGTGTAATATATATGACCTCATCAGTAATACTAATTACCTCACTTTCAATATCCTCTCTACATTTTGTAACCGTAATACTTCCACCACCGATATACACATATCCCTTGGTTATATCGTCATTGTTTCTAGACTGGATTGCATTACCTTTCTCTGAGCTTAAGGTAAATACTCCATCCTTAATTTTAACACAATCCTTACCGTTTAAAGCATCCTTTACTGCTGAGATAAGATAGGTTCCACCTGTAATCACCAGATCATCCTTTGATAAGATCCCGTGCTTATAATTGCCTGTGATATTTAAGGTTCCCTTACCGTTGATTGTCAGGTCTGCCTTTGAAAAGATTGCACCGTCCACATCGTTCTCATCCACCTGGACATATTTATAGCCATCAATTAGTGAGTTTACTGTTCCTTCCTCCAATGTAATAAATACCTTATCCGCATTCTTAATATATACAGGCGCATAATTCGAGCAGGTAATAGAGGCATCCTTTAGCACAAGGTGAATCTTATCGCTATCTCCGGCATCTATGATCACTCGGCCGTCCTTTATCGTTCCAGATATTACATAGGTTCCTTCCTGGCTTATGGTTATAACTCCTAGTTCAGTTATTGCGCCTTCTCCTGTTACCTCGACATTTGTATCTGAAAGGCTTATCCGGGTTGCAGTGCTTTCTTCATACCCAACCTCCAAATCTCTTTTCGAAAATTCCGTATCAACCACTATTTCAGGCGTAGCTGAGTCCCCTACGGTTGATGCGTCTGAATTATCCCTATCCGTATCCTCTACCACAGCTACAGTATCTTTCTTGTCTTTCTCAGAATCCGCTACCACAGATGCCGTATCACCCTTGGCCTTTTTAGTATCTTCAGTCACAACTGTAGCATCACCCTTGGGTGTCTCACTAGTACTTTTATCCCTATTCGCACACCCACTTAAAATCATTATTATTAATACTATAATAGCTGTTAATTGTTTGATGTTTTTACTCATACTTACCTCTTTCTGCACAAACATTTTTTATAAATTCCAATTATCTTCCATCATATCACAAACTTATTTTAATTCAAATCTTTATATTGTACAATTGTTCTTTTCATTTTTGTGAGTCATTTCTGTGAGTCATTTCTCAAAACATATACTACAGTGTTCTTCCATAAAAAATTGTAGAAGAATACACATTGAAGAATAACAGAAGAATATATTGATATATGAAAAATAATGTAATATACTTTTTATACCTACACAAGTAAATATGTGACATACATACTTATAGTATAAATACCAACATTTGAAGGAGGATTTTATGAAACCAGTTATTATTATGCCTTGTCTTGATATGAAGGGTGGAAGGGTAGTAAAAGGAATACATTTTGAGGACATAAAGGATGCGGGAGATCCTGTTGAGAATGCAACCTTTTATCAACAGGAGGGAGCGGATGAGTTGGCAATGCTTGATATCGCTGCAACCCTTGAAAATCGTACAACACGATTAGAATGGGTAAATAAAGTATCTTCAGCAATAAATATACCCTTAACCGTAGGAGGGGGTATTTCCTCAATTCAAGATATTAAAATGGTCCTTGAGGCAGGTGCAAGCAGAGTTTCTATGAATAGTGCTGCTGTAGCAAATCCTGATCTTATCCAACAGGCAGCTAAAGAGTATGGCTCTGAGAAAATAGTTATTGCCATAGATGCGAAGAGAAACAGTAATATGCCCTCAGGTTATGAGCTTGTTGTATCGGGTGGAACAAAAGCTACCGGTAAGGATGCTATAGAATGGGCTAAACAATGTCAAAAGCTTGGCGCAGGCATGATACTGCCTACTAGTATGGATGGTGATGGAACTTTAGAAGGCTATGATCTTGAATTTATTCAAGCCATCTCAGAAGTAGTGCAGGTACCTGTAATTGCTTCAGGAGGAGCTGGAAAATTAGAACACTTCTACGAGGCAGTTGTTCAAGGTGGTGCACAGATACTATTAGCGGCTTCGGTATTCCATTATCGAACCTTTCGCATAAGCGAAGTCAAAAAATACTTGCAAGAAAAAGGCTTACCTGTAGAACTTTAGAATAGCATTATACGAGAACAGGGTATACTTATTGTACTGATGATAAATATGAAATCAGATCTAATGAGTATTGATAGAATTAATTAAGCTCCTGAACGATGTATAATACCCGGAGCTCCTATTTCCGCCTTCTGCCAAGTAGCAAGGGGGAAAGGAGCTCCAGGTTGAAGTTTTACATGGTAACCTCTTTAGTTAGTTCCTCTCCCAAACCAGTCAAATTGACATTCTTAGTCGTTCTAGCTTCAAGACTATCTGCCATGACGATACTCTTCATGTCTATTCCAACAGCACTTTGAACTGTTTCGAATACCTTGGCTAATACTGCCGGTACATTATCTGCCACACTATCCACTCCACCGCCGTATATCTTGATGTCAGATATCTGACTTAACGGCTCTGCAATCGCCTTTGCTATTTCAGGTAATTTTTCAATTAATTTATCCGCCATCGCAGCTCCGGTATACTTCTTGTATGCCTCTGCTTTCTTTTCCATCGCTTCTGCTTCAGCCAGACCCTTGGCTCTGATAGCCTCCGCTTCTGCCAGACCCACTGCACTGATTGCTTTCGCCCTAGCATCTCCACTCATAGTTGCTGCATTTGCATCTGCTTGTGCCTTTACCTGGATTGCTTCCGCTTCAGCGTTTGCTTCTGCTTTTCTTGCCTCTGCCCTTGCCTGTGCTTCTGCTATCTTGGTATACTTATCAGCATCAGCTTCTGCCATCTTCTGTTCTCTCTCAGCATTTGCAGGCTCAACAACCTTAGTTTTCAACTCCTCACGGGTCTTCTCTGCACGGCGTTGCTCTAATTCCGTCTGTTTCTGCTCCCTGGCAATTTCAACCTGTAACTGAGCTTCCTGCAACTCTTTTTGTTTCACCTGCTTTAGGATGTCAGCTTCCATCTGTGCTGCAATTACATCCTTATATGTGATACTCTTCTGAATCTCATAAGCAGCGTCAGCCTTTGCTTTCGCAGATTCCTGTTCACCACGGTACTGTGCTTCCTGTACCTCTTTCGCTTTCATAGCTGCACTGACTTCAGTTTGAGCTTCGAGACGGGCTCTCTCGCCTTCTTTTGTGGCTTCTGACTTCTGAATAGATTC
>DATESP010000276.1:0-4721 GCA_035270645.1 Mobilitalea sp.
CAGCCTTGAAGCTACAGGAAATAAAGCAGTAATCTCAGGTGTTAAGCAGTTATGCGGAGCCGTGGTGAAGGCCCATGATTTAAGGGGAGGAGCCGCAATGGTTATCGCAGGTCTGGCAGCACAGGGCACAACAATCATCAGGGAAGCGTCCTGCATTGATCGGGGATATGAGGACATCTGTAGGGATTTTGCCTTACTGGGTGCCAACATCCGGTATTGTAGTGAAAATGCTTAATGGGAGTGGATATGAGTAAGAAGTCGCGAAGGAAATCAAATAGTGTACTTATGAGGTTCATAAAGAGGAGTCTGAAGGTAATTGTATTCATCGGCGTGCCTGTACTATTATTTGGATTTACCTTTCAATTGAAGAACATTACAGTTACAGGTACATCGAGATACACCTCTGACCAGATAACAGAGCAGGTAATAAAGAGCAAGCTGGATTCCAATACATTGCTACTCCATCTAAAATACAAATATCTTACGGATGTGAAAATACCATTTGTTGAGAAGGTAGATCTGGAGATTGTGGATAAAAATACAATTAATATTCAGGTATATGAGAAAATGGTTACTGGGTGCGTCGAATTTATGAACCAATACCTATATTTCGATAAGGATGGTATTATCGTCGAGAGTTCACCCACACTCCTAGAAGACATACCGCAGGTTAAAGGACTACGATTTAATAAAATCATTCTCTATGAAAAACTGGAGGTTCAGAAGAAGGAGTTATTTGATGTAATTCTGAATTTGACCCAACAGATTGACAAATATGGACTGAAGGTGTTATCCATACGTTTCAATAGTGATTATGAGGTCATGGTGGATTGTGGAAAGTATATTGCCCTTCTTGGAAAACGAAGTACTTATGATGAAGTATTATCTGAACTTAGTAACATAATTGAAACTGCAGAAGACGTGAGCGATAACATCCTACGTGAGTCAGAAGGTACACAATGGGAGTTGGATATGACAAATTATAGCAAAGATACGGAGAAGATAGTGGCAAAGCCGAAAAAACCGGAGGAATAGATGAAAATAAACCTAAATAATTATGAAATATTGAAAATTGTACTTGATTATTTGGGAATTAAAAGATATTATATATATTAGGATAAGAAACCACCATAAATAGTATGAGAACAGTTTTGAATCCCATCATAATGTGGTTTTTCGAGAAATTTGGAATAATTTATCATGTTGAAAATTGTTAATAGAATGTTGGAAATGTTGTGCTAATCAATAGAAAGAATACGATGAAGGAGGAATTGACCTTGCTTGAGATAAGAACAAATGAGGCGGATACAACTGCAAAAATACTTGTAATTGGGGTAGGAGGAGCAGGTAATAACGCCGTTAATCGAATGATAGAGGAAAATATAGTAGGTGTTGAATTTGTATGTATCAATACGGACAAGCAGCACCTAAAAAATTGCAAGGCTCCGCAGTGCATTCAAATCGGTGAAAAGCTTACCAAGGGACTTGGTGCCGGTGCTCAACCGGAGATTGGACAGAAAGCTGCCGAAGAGAGCAGAGAACAATTAACTGAACTGATAAAGGGTTCTGATATGGTATTCGTCACCTGTGGTATGGGTGGTGGAACAGGAACCGGAGCAGCTCCTATAGTAGCACAGATTGCAAAAGAATTGGGGATACTGACTGTTGGTATCGTCACAAAGCCTTTTAAATTCGAAGCTAAGACGCGTATGGCTAACGCTCTTAGCGGTATTGAGAAGCTGAAAGAACAGGTAGATACTTTAATCGTTATTCCGAATGATAAATTGTTAGAAATCGTTGACCGTAGAACTACTATGCCTGATGCACTTAAAAAAGCTGACGAAGTATTACAGCAGGGTGTTCAGGGTATTACCGATTTAATCAATGTACCAGGGCTAATTAATCTTGACTTCGCCGATGTCCAGACAGTAATGAAGGATAAGGGCGTTGCACATATCGGAATAGGTCTTGGCACCGGTGATGATAAATGTATAGATGCAGTGAAGCAAGCAATTACAAGTCCTCTTTTGGAGACCACTATTCAAGGTGCTTCTCATGTAATTATCAATATTTCTGGTGATATCAGTTTGGTTGAAGCTAATGATGCAGCAACACTGGTTCAGGAATTAGCAGGAGAGTCAGCTAATATTATCTTTGGTGCAATGTATGATAATACTAATGCAGATACAGCGACCATCACCGTTATTGCTACCGGTCTTAATACAAGACCAAGGGATATGGTGAAGACCCCTGACTTCTTAAGATATACTGCTTCAACAGGTTTACATACACCTTTAAAGCCGGAGGTAAGTATCAACCGAAGCTTTACTGCTAACAATCCATATAGTCAGCCGACTTCTACTGCGCAGACAGGTTTTAATACAGATCCGAGCAGAAGGCCGATCATTAGCCAACCTGCTAAAGCACCGGCGAATACTAATACGGATCCCAGTGGTATCAAGATTCCAGAATTCCTTCAAAAGAATCGTCACAATAAATAAATAGAATTATCATAATAAATAAGAGATTTAGACTGTCAGTTTATTTGTAAAAGAATAAGCTGACAGTCTTTTTTGTGACATAAAAGTGTTTTTAAGGTAATACTGTAAATATATGTAAACGAAAAACCAATAATCGATACCAGAAATTGACAATTTGTGAAGCGTAAACAAGATATAATCTGTATGTACTTAAAACAAAGGAGGAGTAATAACTGCCTGGAGGTGGATTTTGTATCTAGAGGTGTATCCTGATGTTATTTTTATCCTTAATTTCTGCTTTGATCTAATCCTGTTGATTTTATTAAAAAAGGTGAATCGAAAGGACAGCAGTAAATTAAGAATGCTACTCGCGGCAGGTATAGGTGCAGTATCAGCCGTAATCGTGGGTGTCTTTCCATGGATGAATGTGCTACTAAGAATTCTCATTCTTTATGTAGCAGGAGCGGTACTCATGATAATCGTCGCATTTAAAAGCAGGAAGCTGACGGAGCTGCTAAAGCAATTTATTGTGTTAAATCTGATTACATATTTCGTGGGTGGACTTATGAATTCTATCTATTATCATACTACACTTAGGCTTAATATAGCTGATTTGGGTAACGGAATTATGCTTAGCAATATCTCTTGGATATATGCTAGTATAGCAATTATTTTTATTGCAATTGCATTATTATTCATACTTAGGCTAATGCGATGGTATCAGAAGCATGCTCCAGAAACATATCAGGTGGAGCTCATAATGGAAGGTCGTAGCATAAGGACTATAGGTCTGATGGATTCAGGAAATTGCCTTTATGATCCGATTTATAAGCATCCAGTCATGGTGATGGAGAATTCGCTACTTGGGGAGCTACTAACGCCGGAGCAAAGTAAGGATATTGATATGGCTAGGCACTACCTAGAAGGAAATGAGTATGATACTAGCATGTGGAATATGAAAGAAGATATTATGCTTCGTCTCAGATTTATTCCTTATCGTTCAATTGCAAAGAACGGTATGCTTCTTGGAATTAAGCTGGATAAGGTACTGATTCATACTGGGAAGGAAACAATCTGTAACGAGAAGGTTACCGCTGCATTTAGCGAGAATCGGCTCTCTACGAAGGAAGAGTATCATGTAATATTACATAAGGAGCTTTTGAGTAAGGAATCATAAAAATTTGTTTTCAGGATATGATTCCGTGTAACCGAGAGAAGCGAATAATTGGGAGGTTTGCTATGCTTTTAAAGTTGTCAATACAAAACAAGTTTCAGTTTCGGATGATACCGGACCTACGGACGATCATCTTTGGACAGAGGGGAGAGATCCATTACATCGGTGGAGCTGAGGTTTTGCCTCCACCCCTGGATTCAGTCAGAGAAGCTGAGGTAATCGCTGAATTAGGTACAGATCGTGACGGGGAGATGAAGGCAATCCTTGTAGAGCACAATTTACGACTTGTAGTGTACATAGCCAAAAAATTTGACAATACCGGGGTTGGAGTTGAAGATTTGATTTCCATCGGTACGATCGGATTAATCAAGGCAATCAATACCTTTAATCCTGATAAGAATATAAAGCTGGCGACCTATGCCTCCCGCTGCATAGAAAATGAGATACTGATGTATCTAAGGCGCAACAACAAGACCAAGCTGGAGGTGTCTATAGATGAACCCCTCAATGTAGACTGGGACGGTAATGAGCTACTGCTTTCCGATATTCTGGGGACAGAGGAGGATGTCATATACCGTAACATCGAGGAAGAGGTAGATCGTAAGTTGCTTCGTAAAGCTTTGTCTAAGCTGTCTGAACGGGAAAGAATAATAGTCGACTTAAGGTTTGGCTTAAATACCGATGATGGAAATGAGAGGACACAGAAGGAGGTCGCAGATCTCCTTGGAATCTCCCAGTCTTATATTTCAAGACTTGAAAAGAAGATCATTAAGAGGTTAAAAAAAGAAATGGTCCGATTTGAGTAAGCAAGTAAAATGGTAATTATTTCTTGATAAATAACAGTATAAAGAGATGCTAAATAGTGAATCATTATGATAGTACAAATTACATGAACTATGCTTTATCTTATTGCAATAGTGAATGTGAATGATAATGATTCGGAGGTTTCGTCCATGGCTCTTTATAAGGTTGAGATTTGCGGTGTTAATACATCGAAGTTGCCATTATTGAAAAACAGTGAAAAGGAAGAATTGTTTCAAAGAATATTAGGTGGGGATAGAGAAGCA
>DATESP010000277.1:0-6474 GCA_035270645.1 Mobilitalea sp.
CCTCATCTTATGAAGCAGATTATAAATGACAATGGTGCAACAATAAAGCAAGTGGATGAGTTATTGGTAAGGCAAACAGTCTCAAAGGAGACCTCAGAATTCATTCAGAAGACGATGTATCAGACAGTTGAAATAGGTACAGCACACCCTGCACAAGTTGAAGGCTATGCGGTGGGTGGTAAGACCGGTACAGCGGAGAAGTTTCCGCGTGAAGATAAAACCTATTTAGTATCTTTTTTAGGAGCCGTTCCAGCAATCAATCCCGAGATGGTAATTTATGTAATTATTGACGAACCACAAAATGTAGTTAAACAAGCAGATAGCTCCATAGCAACCAAATTAGCCAGCAAGGTAATGAAGGAGATACTACCTGCACTTGGTATCTACCCGGAGGGTGAGATTGACTACCTACTTCCGAGCGAGGAAGAGTTAAATAATGGGAATTCATCGCCAGTGTTAGAAAACAGCGGAGATAGCGCAGGCACCGCATCAGAGGATACTTCAACAGAAGGTGAAGAACAGGGTAGCACTAACGAGGAGGATACTTCTTCTGACGAAGGAAATGAGACCTCTGGGGAAGAAGGAAATGAGACCTCTGGAGAAGAAGGAAATGAAACCTCTGGAGAAGAAGGAAATGAAACTTCTGGAGAAGAAGGAAGTGAGACTTCTGGAGAAGAAGGAAGTGAGACCTCTGGAGAAGAAGGAAGTGAGACTTCTCGTGAAGAAGGAAATGAGACCTCCGGGGAAGAAGGAAGCTCAAACGGCTTATAATCCTAGTAGAATTAGCTTAATGCAGATGCAATTGGACCAATGAATGAATAAAGTGATATCATTTGTAATAAAATGAAACGACAAGATATTCAAGGGTTTGATGTAAATGGCAAGAAACAGGACGTATAATCGGAGAAATATTTTAATAATTATCATAGTAATTATAATAGCAGCCATGGGCTTAACGGGAAGACTTGCATATTATATGATCTATAAATCGGCAGATTATGCTGCCCGTGCCCAGGCTCTTCATGAGAGGGAGCGGGCAATAAAGGCTGAGAGGGGAAGCATCTACGATATCAATGGTGTAGAGATTGCTACGAATCGGCCGGTGTGCACCATATCTGTGATTTACAGTCAGATTAAGGAGCCTGAGAGGGTAATTCAAGTTTTGTCCGAGCTATTAGGACTTAGTGAAGAAAAGGTAAGGAAAAGGGTTGAGAAAATCTCCTCAATCGAACGAATCAAATCTAATGTTGACAAGGAAATCGCGGATAAGATTAGGGAATATGATTTAGATGGTGTTATGGTGGATGAAGATTACAAGAGATATTATCCATATTCCACATTAGCGTCTAAGGTAATAGGTTTCACAGGAAGCGATAACCAGGGTATAATAGGCCTTGAAGTTAAATATGAAGATTATCTGAAGGGCATTGACGGTAAAATCCTAACATTGACAACCGCCTATGGGGTAGAAATAGAAAATGCCGCAGAGGACAGGATAGAACCTCAGCCCGGTAATGATTTATACATAAGTCTTGATGTGAATATTCAGAAATATGCGGAGCAGGCTGCCCTTAAGGTGATGCAGTCCAAGAGCGCCAATAACGTGAAGCTGATTGTAATGAATCCGCAGACCGGAGAAATCTATGCAATGGTAAATGTTCCGGAATTTGATTTAAATAATCCTTATGTTTTAAGTGAGGAGATTACTGCCCAGTATCAGGGAATGACATTAACGGATAAGAAGAAAGCCGAAGTGCTAAATGGGATGTGGAGAAATGCCTGCATCAGTGATACCTATGAACCGGGGTCTGCATTTAAGATTGTTACAGCTACTGCAGCTTTTGAAGAGGGAGTTGTTAAACTGGATGATAAGTTCTATTGTCCCGGATATAAAAAGGTAGAGGATAGGATAATTCGGTGCCATAAGGCCGGAGGCCATGGCAGTCAGACCTTTGTGGAGGGGATTAAAAACTCCTGTAACCCTGTATTTATGGAAATTGGCGCCAGGGTTGGGGTCGATAATATGTATAAATATTATGACCGTCTGGGATTATTTACGAAGACAGGGGTTGATCTTCCGGGTGAAGCAAACTCCATCATGCATAAGAAAGAGGTTATTAAGGCGGTGGAACTGGCCACGATGTCCTTTGGACAGTCCTTCCAGATTACGCCTCTTCAACTGCTAGCTGCCTCAAGTGCGGTAGTTAATGGAGGAAAATTAGTTACACCACATCTCGGAATAGAAGTGAAGACTTCGGAGGGTAGGACCGTTAAGACCTTGAAATACGAAAGTACTGAAGGCGTGGTATCGAAAGAAACCAGCGAGACAATGAAGATGCTTTTAGAAGCAGTCGTATCCGATGGAACAGGAAGAAGAGCATATCTACCGGGATTTAGGGTAGGTGGTAAGACAGCTACCTCTGAGAAGTTGCCAAGAAGTAATAACAAGTACATCTCTTCATTCATCGGCTTTGCTCCAGCGAATGACCCACAGGTCATAGCAATTGTACTTATAGATGAACCGACTGGTATATATTACGGAGGAACCATTGCGGCTCCTGTGATAGCAGATTTATTTGATAATATACTTCCTTATATGGGGATAGAGGAAAAATATAACGAAGCAGAGGTGGAGAAATTCAATATTGGTTCGTTCACAGTTCCTGATTTTCTAGGAAAGACGAAAAAGGAAGTGAAGGATTTGCTTAAGGTTTACGATTTTGGAGAGCTATACCCTGTGGGGGAAGGAGAAATCGTCTCGGAACAATTTCCATTGCCTGGTGAAACCGTAGATAAGGATAGTTCTTTGATTTTATATTATAATTAAAATTAATCATCAATTTGCAGCCTTAGATATCTGAGGAATAATTAATACGAAATATAGTGTTACTGTTCACTCGTACCTCGTTCACAGCAACAATTATGCACACAAAGTGCAAAAAGAGCACTTTAGCGCATGAAGTTCTCGGGTTTTACTTGCGTAAAACACCTCGCGCTGACTAACGAGTGAACAGTAACAATATAGCTTTCATAGTGATATTGTACTATTAATAAATATTGTTATTTCAAATGTTATAACGTATAATAGCTAAGTTAATAATGTAGAAAAGTACAGAAGTATGGGGCTAGATTAGTTGGCCAGATAGGAGTCATCATGGATTTTACAAATTTTAAAATAATACTACCCGTCATAATTTCATTTGGAGTTTGCGTAGTGCTTTGTCCACTACTAATCCCTTTCCTTAAAAAACTAAAGTTTGGTCAATTTGTGAGGCAGGATGGGCCAGAATCTCATTTGAAAAAATCTGGTACTCCTACCATGGGTGGAATAGTTATTGTGCTGAGCATATCAATTACTTCACTAATTTATATCAGGGATTTCAAGGAAATTGTACCGGTATTATTTGCTACCATCGGTTTTGGAATTATTGGCTTTATGGATGATTACATAAAAGTAGTTATGAAGCGGTCTATGGGATTGAAAGCTTGGCAGAAGCTGCTAGGCCAGGTCCTAGTAACTGCCATCTTAGGCTATTATCTTGTTAACTCCATGGAAGACGTTACATTAATGTTGATACCCTTTGCGGGAGGTAAATTTGTTGATGTATCCTACTTGTTTATTCCATTACTGTTTATTGTAGTACTCGGTACAGTAAATGGTTCCAATTTTACAGATGGTTTGGATGGACTTGATTCTAGTGTTACAGTGTTGATTGCAACCTTCTTTACTGTGGTGGCTATTGGAATGAAGAGTGGCATATCACCGATAACAGGAGCAGTAGCAGGAAGCTTGCTGGCTTTTCTACTCTATAATGTATATCCTGCCAAGGTATTTATGGGAGACACTGGTTCTCTTGCCTTAGGGGGCTTTGTAGCGGCTACAGCATATGTCATGAGGATGCCTTTATTCATCCTTCTTGTAGGATTTATATATCTAGTTGAAATTATCTCAGTAATTTTACAGGTTGGTTATTTTAAGCTTACCAAAGGAAAGAGGCTATTTAAGATGGCTCCGATACATCATCATTTTGAATTGATGGGGTGGTCAGAAACCAGGGTTGTTGCTGTATTTTCTATAATTACAACCATACTCTGCTTGATCGCACTGATGGGTATAGGTTAAAGAGAGGTTTGTGTGCACAGGCATGCTCAGTTAGTGTGAAAAATCCATCTTCACACGGCAGAATGGAGGATTGTATGCAATTAAAGGATAAAAAGGTCCTGGTATTTGGTGCTGCAAAAAGCGGCATATCTGCAACAAGGTTGTTGCAGAAGCAAGGTGCTTCGGTTACATTATACGATGGTAATGCAGATTTAAAAATTGAAGACTTTAATAATGAATTCGATATAAAGAAGCAGTTTACGGCAATGTTTGGTGAGTTTAACGAGAGCCTTATTGGTATTACTGAGCTTTTAGTTATTAGCCCTGGAATAGCAATAGATCACCCAATTGTGGAGAAGTTCCGTATGAAGGGAGTCCCGGTTTGGGGAGAAATTGAACTTGCATATCAGTTTTCTAGGGGTAAAATAATTGGAATTACCGGAACCAATGGTAAGACCACGACCACTGCATTGGTTGGAGAAATTATGAAGACCTATTTTTCTGAGGTTTATGTAGTAGGTAATATCGGCAATCCCTATACTGATATAGCTATGGAAGCTACGGATCAGGCAGTCTCGGTGATTGAGCTGAGCAGTTTCCAGCTAGAGACAATCCATGAATTTAAACCGGAGATCAGCGCTATCTTAAATATTACTCCAGATCATTTGAACCGGCATCATACCATGGAGAACTACATCAAGATGAAGGAGAATGTTGCTACGAACCAGACGATGTCAGAGCTCTGTGTCTTAAATTATGAGGATAAAATCCTGCGAGACTTGGCAGACAGACTCCATACGAGAGTCATGTTCTTCTCCAGCGCAACTAAGCTTGAGAATGGATTGTTCCTCTCTAATGAAGATATCTTCTATGCCATAGATGGAATAAACCAGCTTGTATGCAATGTAAATGAGCTTCAGATTCTTGGAACTCACAGCTATGAAAATGTAATGGCTGCAGTTGGTATAGCAATAACAATGGGCATACCGATGAATATGATTAAGAAGGCTATTACCTCCTTCCAGGCCGTGGAACATCGGATTGAATATGTAGAAACCATCAGGGGTGTGACTTATTATAATGATTCGAAGGGAACCAATCCTGATGCTTCTATCAAAGCAGTTCAGGCTATGAAGTCCCCGACCATAGTAATCGGCGGAGGCTATGATAAGAATAGTGAATTTGATGAATGGATAGAAGCATTTGATGGAAAAGTCCAATATCTGGTTTTGCTTGGTCAGACTAGGGAGAAGATTGCGAGCACTGCAATCAAACATGGATTTACAAATATTATTATGGTTGACAGTCTACGTGATGCTGTCAGGGTGAGCGCTGAGAAAGCAAATGATGGAGATGCTGTATTATTATCTCCTGCCTGTGCTAGCTGGGGGATGTTCGAGAACTTTGAGCAACGCGGTAGATTGTTTAAGGAGTATGTGAGAGAGATGCTAAAGTTTTAATGTAAGGAGGTTATGATGGCTAGAACAGCTGGTGGAGTCAATCAAAAGAAAATGCATAGCTATTATGATTACAGCCTTTTATTTCTTGTACTTTTTTTAGTATGCTTTGGATTAGTCATGATATACAGCACCTCTTCCTATAATGCTCAGAGGATTCATGGGGATGCTACATACTATCTGGAGAAGCAGGCATTGCTTGCTGGTGCCGGAATATTGATTATGCTATTTGTATCAAAGATTGATTACCGTATCTATATTACCAAATTGCCTGTAATTAAGATTCGGCCTATAACAATCCTATATTTTATGTGTACCTTACTGCAGGTATATGTTCTGATTTTCGGAGATGTCATTAATGGAGCAAGAAGATGGATTGATTTGGGAGCGTTGGGAAGATTTCAACCCTCCGAGTTGACGAAGATTGCAGTTATTCTTTTTACAGCGTACATAGTAAATACAGCACCCAGAAGACTGGATAAATTTTGGGGCTTTCTAAGAGTTGTTTTGTTCATAGCTCCCTTGCTAGTACTGATAATTATTGAGAACTTCTCGACGGCATTGGTAGTATGTGTTATTATGGTTTCAATATGTTTTGTAGCCAGTAAGAAAAAGGCCTATTTCATCATTTCAGGGTCTTTACTTACGGCTTTGGGATCACTATTTGTTTTCTTCGTATCGTATCGGTCGGAACGTATCAAAGTCTGGCTGAATGTTGAGACAGAACCCAAGGGCTATCAGATTCTTCAGGGCTTATATGCAATAGCTTCCGGTGGAGTCTTTGGAAAGGGATTAGGAGAGAGCATGCAGAAGCTTGGCTTCATTCCTGAGTCCCACAATGATATGATTTTTTCTGTTATTTGTGAAGAATTAGGGTTGTTCGGGGCTTTTGCCTTGATTCTGCTCTTTATACTT
>DATESP010000278.1:0-3043 GCA_035270645.1 Mobilitalea sp.
ACTAATCTGTGGGTTGCTGGATAGTAAATCTATGAAGGACGCTTTGGAATTCGGTGTAGCGGCTTCCGCCCTAAAACATACAATTCCAGGTGATTTTAATCAGGTAACCAGAGCAGAGGTTGACACGCTAGTGGGTGGAGACACTTCAGGAAGAGTTCAAAGGTAAAGCTTGACATAATAATTGTAATATGTAAGAGATAATCCATATAATAATTAACCAAATAAAGATAAATCATATAAAGATAAATCATATAAAGATATTCAGTTCTCCATAGTACTATTTAAAACTGATAATCTTTTGAGGTTTATCTTTTTTTGCGAAATCATGTTAATATTTTGGGGATATATCTTGTATTTTAGGGATAATGTTGATATGATTATATTAATAGTGGAGTTGACCATCACCCCTATAGTGGGACTACTTTATTAAAAGTTTTTTCATTTTACATATTTATTAATTGGAAGGCGGAGTATAATATGGAGAAAATCAGAGACATCTTCAAGAAAACAAGAATATTATCAATATGTAATAAAATGTTTCGCAGTATTCGTGTCAGGCTTACTGTGTTTTTCCTAGTACCGGTCATATTTATCGTTATACTGGGTGCTACAGCCTATAAAAGTTCATCAAAAGCTATTATTAGTACCTTTACTGATGCTACAGTTTCATCTATAGTGAAAACAAGTGAATATTACCAATTGTCTTTAAATAATATTGAAGATAAGATACTTCAATTTACTAATGATGTCACTACTAAGGATTATTATTCCGGAGAATATAATGGTGATATTTTAGAAGAGGGTAATATCTATAAAAGTATCCGTAGTAATGCAACTACCATGGCTAATTCGGACCGTTTTATTGATAACATTACTATCTTTACGAATTACGGAAGACCAATCACTTCTTTTGGGTCCTTTGACGATTCAATAAAGCCTTATGAGGATTTCGCTAATTCAGAGGAGGGTAAACTAATTGATTCAAAGTTAAAGATAAATTATTGGACCGGATATCATTCGTACATTGATGAGAACTTAGATATAGAATCATCAAAGTATGGGATTTCCCTATCTAAACAGTTCCTTAATACTTCTTCCAAGCCAATCGGATATATAATTACTGATATTTCGATGGTGGCTATTACTGATGCAATTAAAACTCTGGACCTTCCCGACAATAGCCACTTCGCATTTATTTCTCCTGATGGTAGAGAGATAACAGCAGAGGGCGATGTAAATGAACCTATATTTACGAATCTGCCGGCATATGAGAAAGCTGTGAATACAGAGGATACAGAGGAGATTTCTAACTATAGCTATATTGATTATGCAGGTGAAGAACAGTTATTCATATATTCTAAAATCGGAAGTACCGGTGCCATGGTGTGTGCTATGATACCTTCGGCATACTTAACCGCTAAGGCAAATCCCATCAAAAATCTAACCTTGATTTTAGTTTTGATTGCTTCATTAACTGCTGTGGCTATCGGTATATATGTTGCTTTTGGAATTGCAAGGACAATCAAGAAGATGATTCATACCCTGTCAGAAGCTTCTAGTGGAGATTTGACAGCCACTCTACATATTGGTCGTAAGGATGAATTTGGCATTCTATCAGATAGTATTAATAATATGATCATTAATATGAAGGAGCTTATTATTAAGGCTTCGCATGTTGGGCAGACCGTGGTAGAATCAACTAAAAATGTTGCAGAAAATTCTGAATTACTTCTCTTTTCGTCGAAAGATATTACTGCTGCCATCTCTGAGATTCAGCAAGGCAATGTACAACAGGCAGAGGATACAGAGCAATGTCTTAAGCTTACGGACGAATTATCCACACAGATCAATATGGTTTACGAGAATTCTACAGCAATAGAACAAATTGCTGCAGATACTAAGAATGTGGTTAAAGACGGTATCAATGAGGTTAATGAACTCTCGAATGTAACTAATGAGAATATCAAGGTTACGAAAGATACAATTAGGGATATTGAAGCGTTAGAATTGGAGTCAAAGGCAATTACTGAAATTATTGAAGTGATCAACGATATAGCAGAGCAAACCAACTTACTTTCCTTGAATGCCTCCATAGAAGCTGCGAGAGCAGGAGATGCAGGAAGAGGATTCTCCGTGGTTGCAGACGAAATCAGAAACTTATCCAATAAATCTGTAACAGCAGCTACAGAGATAGAGCAGATTATAAAGAAAATTACAGCAAAGACTAAGACTACCGTTAAGACGGTTAAGCAGGCTGAGGTCATTTCAAAATCCACTGAGATAAAGCTTACCAATGTAGTAAGCCTGTTTAATAATATCAATATTCACGTGGATGATTTGGCTACTAAGTTGGACAAGATTTCAGAGGGCATTGATGATATCAATAAATCTAAAAATGAAACTCTTGGGGCTATCGAAAGTATATCTGCAGTTGCAGAAGAAACATCAGCTGCTTCCCAGGAGGTTGATGCTACTGCACAACAGCAACTTGAATCAGTTACGCGATTAAACCAATCAGCGAAAGACTTAGATAGAGATGCAGCAGATCTAGAGGCCTCGATTAGGATGTTCAAGACAACATAAATACTACTTGATTATTTTACGGGGAACAATTATTATTAAGAATGTCGGAAAAAGATAATAAGAGTTTTGGAGGATGTCAATATGAAGAAGATAAAGCAGAATACCAAAGAAAAGCAAAAGGTCCCAATGAAAAAGCAAACAAAGATAATCTTGCTATCAGCAATAGGAGTCTTGGTATTAGCTTTTGTTATTATGATTATATTTGAGAGTAAAAGTGGTAGTATTAAGATTCTTAATAACACTGATATGAACCTTGAGTATGTTGAAGTGTATTTTGTTGATAGTGAGGGTCCCGCCTCGGATCCGACTGTATTCCAAGATTTTGAACCTGGTGATGATATATTTCAAAAGCGTGATGAGGTTGATCTGTTAGGCAAGGAAGCAAATCTAGAGATTCGCTTTAAGTTTAAAGATTATGATGAAGAAATGTTTGTTGATTCGGGCTACTTTAATGATAGAT
>DATESP010000279.1:0-8167 GCA_035270645.1 Mobilitalea sp.
TATTCATGTGGAACCGGAGCTATTAGAGGAAGAATGTTATATAATTGCTGACCGTATTCAATTGAATCGAATATTCAATAACCTGATTCAAAATGCTCTAAAGTATACTAAACATCATTTCATAATCAAGCATTTTATAGAAGGGCAGGACTGTGTCCTTCAGTTTATTAATGATGCAGACCACATCAATGAAAATGAGCTAAAGTTAATCTTTGACCGCTTTTATACGGGTGATTTATCCCGTAGTAATGGAAGCACGGGATTGGGGCTTACTATAACAAAGCTTTTAGTTGAGAGAATGAAGGGCATTATTGAAGCAAAGCTTGAAAAGGATATGTTTGTGATTGAGCTTAGGTTTAAGGTAAGCATATAGTCACGGCATTTTCAAATCAAAAAGATTGACATACATTTACATAGATGTTAAAATATACTTCTGTCTGCAGGAAAAGGAATTGTTATGCAGGCAGAAAATGTATCATTACCGATACATCATTACTTGGCAAGATATTTTTAATATTACTACCAGGAGGAAAACTTAATGATCAAAGTTGAACACATTTCTAAGACCTTTATGGTCAGCCGGCGAAATGCTGGTTTTTCAGAAGCATTTAAAGCCTTGTTTCATAGGCAGTATGAATGCATCAAAGCACTCGATGACATTTCCTTTACGATTAATGACGGGGAGATGGTCGGGTATATCGGACCCAATGGTGCAGGTAAAAGCAGTACAATAAAGGTGTTAAGTGGAATACTGACACCGGATGAGGGCACCTGCATTATTGACGGAAGAATCCCATGGAAGGATCGAACTTCACATGTAAGAGATATCGGAGTAGTCTTCGGACAGCGCTCCCAGTTATGGTGGGACGTGCCGGTTATTGATTCCTTTGAATTGCTTCGTGATATCTATCGGATACCAGAACAACTCTACCACAAAAATCTCGATGAACTTGTTACATTACTAAATTTGGAGCAGATTATAAGGACACCTGCAAGGCAATTATCCCTCGGGCAGAGGATGCGTTGCGAGATTGCAGCTTCCTTACTGCATAGTCCGAAGATACTGTTCTTGGATGAGCCAACGATTGGCCTGGATGCAGTATCTAAGATTGCGGTCCGGGATTTTATTCTGGAGATGAATCATAACCATAAAACTACAGTAATCTTGACCACCCATGATATGCAGGACATAGAATCTCTAACTAAGCGGATTATTCTTATCGGGAAGGGAAAAATCCTGATGGATGGTAATCTTGAGAAAATCAAGAGGCAATTTTCAGATGCAAAGAGATTGACAGTTGAATATACTGGAGCAAATCTAATTCTAAATGATGGAATGCAATTTATTACAAAGGAAAAGCAGCATGCGGTAATTGAAGTAGATACGAATAAGATAACGGTATCGGATGCTATAAATATCTTATCTCGACAGGTTGATCTAAGTGACATCTCAGTGGGTGGACCTTCAATTGACGAGGTAGTGGCACAGCTATATCAACAATATCATATATAATAGGGACCTCCAATGTTTGAATTATAGTATTGGCGGTCTATTGTCATGTCAAAAAAGAGGGTATCTGTTTGTTAGAGAACAAGGTTTGTGCTAAAGAAAGGTTGATTTTATTTTATAATATACATAATCCTTCAGGAGGCTAATATGAAAAAATATCTATCATTTTTCCGAATGAAATTTATTGCCGGATTGCAGTATCGTGCGGCTGCTTATGCGGGTTGCACCACGCAGTTTGTATGGGGCGCTATGGAAATTCTCCTGTTCCGTGCCTTCTTCGAAGTGGGTGAAGAAGCTTTTCCAATGAGCTTTGAGGCTCTTTCCTCATACATCTGGTTACAGCAGGCGTTCTTGTCATTATTCATGACGTATACTATGGATAATGATATCTTTGCATCGATATCGGATGGAAGTGTAGCATATGAGCTATGTCGTCCGGTGCAGATTTATTATATGTGGTTTACTAGGTCTATGGCTAGCAGGCTCTCGAAAGCCATACTTAGGTCGATACCAATATTGGTAGTGGCTGCATTTTTACCAAAGCCATACAGATTAAGCTTGCCAGTAGATGCTATAGCCACGGTATGGTTCTTTGTCACATTGGTTTTAAGCTTTCTACTTGTGGTGTCCTTTGGCATGATCATTTATATCATAACCTTTTATACGATTTCCGCCTATGGAGTAAGAATAGTAATCATAGGTATCGTGGAATTTTTATCCGGTGATATAATCCCAATACCATTTTTCCCGGACAATGTAAGGGTTGTAATCGAACTTCTGCCTTTTGCTTCAATGCAGAACATTCCTCTCAGGGTATATTCGGGGAATATTGAAGGTGTCGAATTGCTGGGTAGAGTTGGGATACAGTTATTCTGGGTGATGATTATTATAATAATGGGAAAATATATGATGCAAAAAGCACTACGCCATGTCGTGGTCCAAGGGGGCTAAAAAGGTGATGCAAATCTTGTTTGAAAGTGTGAAAATAAAAGGCTATTTTCACACATTGAATTTTGGTCTGCGAGCAAGTCGCAGGCATGGACACTAATTTTCACACATAGTTGTTTTAAAAGCCGTGAAATGGCATATGGAGGCTGTTATGAGACTTTATTATCGGTTTTTTTTAATACATTTAAAAAGTATATTCCAATACAAGAAATCTTTTCTGTTCCTTGTGATTGGACAGTTCTTGACCTCTTTCAATATGTTTCTGGGAATACTTTTTCTGTTCGAAAGATTCCATACAGTAAAGAATTACAGGTTTGATGAGATAATGTTATGCTTCTCCATCGTATTAATGGGCTATACCCTCGCAGAGATATTTGGGAGGGGCTTTGACTTGTTTTCACATACTATCTCAAATGGAGAATTTGATCGGATACTGTTAAGGCCTAGGAATGAAGTATTTCTAGTCCTGGCCGGTAAGATTGAGTTGGCAAGAGCTGGGAGACTGCTTCAAGCAGTCGTGATGCTTGTATATGCTATTACAATCTCTAGAGTGGAATGGGATATTGATAAGATATTTACTCTAATTCTTATGATTCTTGGAGGAACAGTTATCTTTGGGGGACTATTTATCATCTTTGCCAGCCTATGCTTCTTCACACTAGAGGGGTTGGAATTTATGAATATATTCACAGATGGAGCCAGAGAGTACGGAAAATATCCGATTGATATCTATGGCCGAGGGGTGCTTAAGTTTTGTACCTATGTGATTCCATATACTTTATTTCAATATTATCCATTCCAATATCTGATCGGAAAAAACGATAATAAGCTGTTTATGCTACTGCCCCTAATAGCATGTATATTTGCATTGCCCTGCTACCTATTCTGGAGATTTGGTGTCAGACATTATAAATCAACGGGATCTTGATTATTTCAATCAGACTGAATGAAATCTGTGCAAAATTAAGCAGACAAACTTTACAATATAATTGGAAAGATCTATATTCGCTAAATTGAGTATTTTATTTAATTTATTACACAAAAAAGCTGTCAGATAATAAACTGACAGCGAATAATTGATTTTTGGCTAAACTTCAGTTTCAATCATAGCACACTTAAAATTATAAGTCTAGTATTAATTTATTTTTGTATTATGATGAAGAGCATACTCAGTTGAAAAAGAAAATTCCACCCCTATTTCCATTTAGCATGGAAATAACTTTTTCAAATATATATGTGGAAGTTACTCTGATGTAGAGTGATGTAGAGTAGAGTATATGTAGAGTAAATGGAGGGCGACTATGGATAATATAATAAGAGAGCAAGAGGAAAAGCATCTTAAAAGCTGCATCAATGTCATACAAAATAATATTGATTTCTATACTGATGAAATTAAGAAATTAAGTGCTGAAACAAAAGAATTATATGATAATTACCGTTCAAATAACCCGGAGCTACACAATGACTTGGTAATAGGTTTGGATTTTAAGTCACAGATGGAACGTATTCTAATGAAGAATATGATTGCATATAAGAAACCTTATTTCGGTAGGATTGATTATATGGAATATGACGGGAATACCACGTATTCACTTTATATCGGGAAAAATGGTGTTCGTAAGGATAGAGTAAAGGGTATCATCGTAGATTGGAGAGCTCCGGTTTCCAGTGTCTACTACGAAAGTGAAATCGGCGATAGCTCTTACCAGACACCTTACGAGGAACAGATTGAAATTAAGCTTAGTTTAAAACGAACATACGAGATTTCGGACAGTACATTAATTGATTTTTATGATTCAGATGTTATCACCAATGATGAATTCCTTACGAAATATCTGAGTAAGAATAAAGAGGTGGTATTGGGTGAGATCATTGCTACCATTCAGAAGGAACAGAATCAGATAATTAGGGATAAACCATTTCACAGTGTTATCGTACAGGGGGTTGCGGGTAGTGGTAAGACGACAGTAGCAATGCACCGTATATCATACATTCTATATAACTATAAGGATAAATTTCGTCCGGATGAATTCTATATTATCGGTAGCAATAAGATGCTTCTAAATTATATCACCGGTGTCCTGCCGAACTTGGATGTCTATAATGTTAATCAACTGACTATGGGGGAATTCTTCTTGTTATTATTAGAGGGTGACTTCGATATAAAGAAAGGTAAGTACACCTTAAGTAACAGTTTTCTAAAAATAAAAACTGACATAGAAGAGGAAGGCCGGGCGCAGTTAAGGGCATATAAGGGTTCCATAGATTACCTCAAGGCATTAGAACTTTATCTCATACAATACGAAAGAAACACTGTAGCTACAGAATCGATTGTATATAAGGGCGAGGTTCTATATACTGAGAAAGAAATTATTTATTATATGAACTTCTTCAAGGAGAAACCCTTGCAGGAAAAGATTGATTTACTTAATAAGCAGGTGACGTATAGAGTAAAGTCAATGAATGAACAGGATTTAGAGAGGAAGGAAGTTATAAGCGCGGAGGTAAAGAAGTATAAGAATTATTTTGGAAGTCGAAGCCGGAAAATAAATTTATTGGAGATATATACAAACTTTTTATATGATATAATGGAGAAGCGACAAACATATGAAGAGCAGGGTATCAAAATCTTAGATAATGAGGGTATAGAGTACCTTCTACAGGATCTTCGGCATAAAAAGCTCGATCTATATGATCTTGGCATGATGATTTTTATAAAGAAAAGGCTTAAGATGACTAATGATTTTGAGTATGTGAGCCATATAGTAGTGGATGAAGCGCAGGATTTCGGTGTTATGATCTTCTACCTATTCAAGCAATTATTTAAGAGCTGCACTTATACCATAATGGGTGATGTATCTCAGAATATTCATTATGATACAGGAATGAACGATTGGGAGACTCTTAAAAGCGAGGTATTCCTTCCGGAAAAGGATAAATTCTATGTCCTGGCGAAGAGCTACCGTAATACGGTGGAAATATCGGATTATGCCAGCCATGTACTCGCGCAATGCACCTTCCAGACCTATGATATCGAGCCAATCATCCGGCACGGGAAAGCTGTATCCGTTACCAGGATGGCAGATGAGAAGGAGATGGTATCAGAAACCATCAACATTATAAATGAAATTCTGGAAAGTGGACTTGATACAATAGCAATCATATGTCGTACAGTAGAGGAGACCAGGAAGGTCTATGAATTATTAAAACATAGCATCAAGATTGAACAAATTCCCGAGGATATTGAGGATATGACCTTTATGAATGGCATTATGATACTTCCCATTCATATGACTAAGGGCTTGGAATTTGATGCCGTAGTCATATGGAATCCAGATGAAAGCAGCTATCCGGCAGGAGATGCAGACGCAAAGCTCTTGTATGTGGCAATCACACGGGCGATGCAGGAGCTTTATATCGTGTATAAGGGTAAGTTGTCCAGGCTGCTCCAGTAGGATTTAATTTCAGGAGGAATCAAATTGACATCTGAGTATTATTGCGGAATGCTGCAGAACATATATGAGTCAAGGTAACTTTATAGTGTATTGTAGAAAAATATACGAAAGTCAGGTAAATAACATGATAGATAATCCCTCAAAAAAGGCGGACCTTAAAAGAAAGCAATTGTTGTCCAGGCATTTGAAGAATATTGAAGGGCAGGAACATAGACTGTTTGATAAAAAGGAAAATGCATTTATGAGTTCAAGAATTAACCCGGTAGTAGATAAGATACAGGATAAGATACCGGATAAGCTCTCATCTACTTTAAATACTGCCTTTTATAAAGGTTTTCAAATGGTATTTGAAAAAGGCAATACCTTAATAGAAAAGACCTACAATAAGAATAAACTTGAGCAGGATTATGATTTGAACAACTATTCTGTTGAAAAGTATCCAAATAGAAAGCATTTCAAACGATTGGATAAGCAATCCGGCCATACGAAAATCATGAACTCCTCGATAGCTGCGATTGAGGGAGGGGTTCTCGGCATTCTTGGAATCGGACTTCCAGACATCCCACTGTTTATCTCAGTAATCATTAAAACGATTAACGAGATTGCCCTTAGCTATGGATATCAATATAAATCCAACGAGGAGAAAGCATATATCCTAACCTTGATATGCGGAGCTATGTCCAAAGGGGATGTACAGATGAGATATTCTGCTAAGCTGGATTCCATGGGAGCAGAGCTTGATTCTGATATCATAAGGGATATTAATTTGAAAGAAATGATGAGGGAGGCTGCAGACCAGTTATCGGAGGCATTACTTACGGCAAAGTTTATCCAGGGCATACCTTTTGTAGGTGTAATTGGTGGAGTAGTCAACCATTCGATTATTAATAAGATTGGTAAGTATGCCAAATTAAAATATAAGAAGAGATATCTTCTTAGTAGTTTGAATAAAAAGAATAGGGATTAAATGCACAGGCAAACTCAAAATTATATTTGAGGAAATTATATTTGAACTCATAGTAAACTCAAAATTACTATTTGAACTCTTGACAAACATATTTAGAATGAATATAATGAACAAGTGCTTCCAAAAGCACATTTTTGGCGAAGTAGCTCAGTTGGCGAGAGCACGCGGTTCATACCCGCGGTGTCGGCGGTTCAAATCCGTCCTTCGCTATGAAAAAGAATCGCTCTGATTTTGATAATCAGAGCGATTCTTTTTTATATAGATTCCTTATCAGCCAAAAAAGGATTATACATCATCAGTGCATGATTCTCAGTAATATACTCATCCGCCACTTCAACCATATTTACATCATATACCTTACGATACAGGGTGTTATGTCTTGAATAGCCACCCCAGTATTCACTATCCATTCGATGCTCCTTTTCATACACCTCATAGGTGTAGAGCTGAGGGACATCGGAGCGAAAACTCCCTACCAGCTCAGTATCCGTTACCTCTAGGCACAGTTCGAAGGGCTGGCTGGTTTCATTCTTAATCATCAGATCCCGGTAATTATAGATACAGGTGGCTCCGCTTCCAAAGGGCTGTGTCCTGTTTGAATCGGGGAAGACGTCGAAGCTATGGCGGTACCGCTCGATTACCGTAAGTGGAGTATGTAAAGCCATCCAATAAATCATATTCGTTAGTTGGCATAGACCACCGCCGGTCCCCGGTTTAAATGAACCACAGAATAACACCATTCCCTCCAGATAACCCTTTCGTTTTGTAGGCTTCCCGACTAACTTCCAGAAGGAAAAGGTTTCTCCAGGATATATGACGATGTGCTCAAGCTTCTTTACGGCAAGCTTTAGATTCGTTATCTTGTTATATTGAAGATACATATCTACGTCCTTGAGTTGTCTTAGCAGGGGAGTGTGATGATCAGCATAATTATAGCGAAATTCTAAATCAACTTGTTTATTGTGCATTTTGGAAAATTTAATATTCCCCAAAAACCATAAAAAGTATCTTCGGTATGTATAATATGCCTTTCCAAGTCTTAACCTGAGGCGGCTTCTATTTCTGGGTCGTAACTGCGAATGAAGAATATTTTGGTTCAAGGTAAACACCACCATTTCTTATTTAAACTGATTGTAACATAGCATATAGAGAAAAACAATCTTAGTACTTATCCTGTGTCAAGACTCGAAATATTCAGTTACTGTTCACTCGTTAGTCAGCGCGAGGTGTTTTACGCAAGTAAAACCCGAGAACTTCATGCGCCAAAGTGCTCTTTTTGCACTTTGT
>DATESP010000280.1:0-2628 GCA_035270645.1 Mobilitalea sp.
ATGTGATGAACAAAAAGTGTTATTATACTGTGAATGTGTCAGTAATTGTGGCTGCTTTGAGTTTGAGGCACCTTATGAAGGCTGTTATATACTGAAGGTCTGTGCTGTAAATGCAGGTAAAAGATCCGGAGATTGTAAGCCAATCCTTACTTTAAAAAATGTGGGTGTTTCTAGCTTAATGGTGGATGCATAAACCAGAACAAAGCTTTTCTAGAAAGAGTATTAGGGAAAATTCATATGTAGCATAAAGATCATGAATATGTTTTTTTCTATGCTATAATGTACATTAAAAGATTAGAAAGTGAGGTACGGTATGTCAAAGGTATATATTTTTGTGGCAGAAGGCTACGAAGAAATCGAGGGACTAACTGTTGTAGATCTACTAAGGCGGGCAGAAATTGAAATCAGTATAGTTTCGATGACAGAAAATAAGCTTGTCACTGGCGCTCATGGTATTGCGACAGTAACAGATATGTTATTTGAAGATGCAAATTACGAGGATGCTGACATGCTGGTATTACCCGGAGGGATGCCAGGGACATTAAATCTCATGCAGCATGAGGGACTGGATAAACTCTTGAGACGATTTGCCAATACAGAAAAGACGCTAGCTGCAATCTGTGCTGCTCCAAGGGTACTTGGCAGTAAAGGTCTGCTGGAGGGAAAGAAGGCTACCTGTTATCCAGGCAACGAAGAATATCTTATAGGTGCAAAATTTAGTGAGGGTGAGGTTGTGGAGGATGGTAACATTGTAACCTCCAAAGGGATGGGCACTTCTATTGATTTTGCCCTTACCTTAATTAAAAGACTAAAAAATGTAGATGAGGCAGAAAGAATAGCTTCATCCATCATATACCGCCATTATTTATGACTTGTCTTTGAAAGATAAGGTGTGATTTGCTTTCTTAACAGGATAAGGCAGATAAGATTCGGCATGGCCATTAGTGCATTAACAAAGTCCGTCAGCTCCCAGACAAGATCCAGTGATAAGATAGAGCCAACAAATATCATGACAATATATGCTATGCGGTAGGTACCTATTCCAGATTTTCCGAATAAGTATTCTACCGCTTTTTCACCAAAATAAGACCATCCTATCAGAGTTGCTATAGCAAATGCAATCAGGGAGAGCCCCAGAAGCCGACTACCGTAGGGAATGGCATCAAAGGCAGCAGTGGTAAGCTCAGCATATGAATAACCCTTAGCCGAGAGGGGATTCTTTAGAAGATTGGTTACTATAACCAGCCCTGTGATAGCACACATAATTACTGTATCCCAGAAGGTAGCGCTCATGGATATTAAGGCTTGTCTGGAGGGGTGGGAGGTCTTAGCACCTGCAGCTGCAATGGCTGCAGAACCGAGTCCTGCCTCATTCGTGAATAGTCCTCTGGCTATCCCATATCTAGCTGCGGAACGAATGGTGCTTCCAATGAAGCCTCCAGCAACTGCTGCGGGTAATTTGGAAGGTAAAAAAGCGGAGTTAATAATATATTTTATAGCTGGCAGCAGATAAGAAAAATTCATAATAAGAAGGAGAATACAACAGGATAGGTAGAAAAATCCCATTGCGGGAACCAGCTTTGAACATATTTTACCTATAGATTTTATGCCTCCGACAATTACAAGCCCTACGACTATTGCGATTACCAGACCGACACCGTATTCAGGAAGACGCCACAGTGTATGGAGTGTTTCTGTTACAGCTCGTGACTGCGTGGAACAGCCCACACCGTAGGAAGCGATCAACGTAAAGATACAGTATAAGATGGCAAGCCATCTAGAATTTAAACCATATGCCAAGGCGTACATAGGTCCGCCGATATATGTATTATCCTCTGTCTTCCTACGGTACAATACCCCGAGATAACATTCTGCATATGAGGTTGCCATGCCTAGAATTCCAGTAAGCCAACACCATAGTATAGCACCGGGACCTCCAAGAGCTACCGCCGTTGAGACTCCTACGATATTTCCAGTTCCAATCGTAGCTGCAAGAGTGGCTGTTAGCGAAGCAAAACCGCTCAGATCTCCCTCAGCCGAAGCATCCCGGGTTACCGATAATCGAATTGCTCTACCAACATGCTTTTGAACGCCACGTAAATATACAGTAAAATAAATATGTACACCAAAGAGCAGCAAGGGCATAGGAATTCCCCATATGAATTGATTTATTGATTTCAGAATTTGTACCATGGGACAGCCTCATTGTAAGCAGTTTATATATATATATGACCTAGCCCGCTAATATATTAGAGTTATCCAAGCGAAATACTTTCTTCTATAATAATTATGTCAAAGGAATATATTTAAAACGATCTATTAAACTTGCGTGTGTATTCGTATCAAATAAGTGAGATAATATACATTAAAAAATCGTGTGTATTCGATGAAGTCTATATCATATCCATTGATGATATTTGGTTACTGTTCACTCGTTAGTCAGCGCGAGGTGTTTTACGCAAGTAAAACCCGAGAACTTCATGCGCCAAAGTGCTCTTTTTGCACTTTGTGTGCATAATTGTTGCTGTGAACGAGGTACGAGTGAACAGTAACGATATTTGGTTTATATTGTTATATTTTCGAAAACTTTAGTTCCTTTTTTTTATAACATATGGTACAATACAAATA
>DATESP010000281.1:0-5412 GCA_035270645.1 Mobilitalea sp.
TAACTGTTCAGTGCCTTCGCAGTTACATGGCATCTTACGATGCCTATGCACACAAAATGGATAAAATACATCCATTTTGGCGCTGACTCACTCGAATCCACTGCGTGATTCTCGGCGGTTCTGAATAGTTACCTATTATTATCCTGTCCATAAGAAGCATCCTTGCCATGCTTGCTGCTGTAATGACGTTCCAACAGATCTTTCTGCATAGGTACAAGATATTTATCAGGAAGAGCCATACAATGCCAGGCCATAAAGGCGACCTCTTCCATAACAACTGCATTATGAACGGCATCGTAGGGGCTGTCACCCCAGGAGAATGGACCATGGTTACAAACTAGGACACCAGGCATTTCTTCGGGACTTATCTTGCCCTTTCGAAAGCGTTCTACTATAACAGAACCTGTTTCACGCTCATAATCACCACGAATTTCATATGCTCTTAATTTACGGGTGCAGGGAATCTCGCCATGAAAGTAATCGGCATGAGTGGTACCAAGAGGTGGAATTCCCATGCCCATCTGGGAGAATATTGTTGCCCAACGGGAATGTGTATGAACAATTCCCTGAATTAAAGGGAATGAATTATATAGTTCAACATGAGTTAATGCATCGGAGGAGGCATTTAATTTTCCTTCAACCTTACAGCCGTTCAGATCAAGGACAACCATATCATCAAGGGTCAAGGAATTATATTCTACACCAGAGGGTTTAATAACAACTAGTCTTCTTTTTCTATCTATACCGGATACATCTCCCCAGGTAAAGGTAACTAGCTTGTACTGTTGGAGAAGCATGTTTGCTTCATAGACTTCTTTCTTTAATTCTTCCAACATAGAAAATTCGCTCCCCTTCACAAAAATAGTGCAAAATACCTCGCGGTACTGGCAATTGAACAGTTAATATCATATTAACTTTCAGTCGTACCTCCTAAAAGTTACGTTTCATGCACACAAATCACATAAAAGCTGTGATTTGGCGCCTATATTCTCGGGTTTTGCTGTGCAAAACACCTCGCGGTACTGGTAACTGAACAGTTAATATCATATTACTATATAAGTTATCACATTGTAAACAATAACTATGGAAATATCATCATTTTCATTTATTGGGGATACGTATATCGTACAAATATCTTTTTAACGAATAAAATTCGTCCACTCTCGAGGGTAGGGCTCCGGAGCAGAAAGAGTATCCTGGGTAGCAGCTTTCATTTTTATTAGCCAGGACATGTTCTTTGCTAGGTTATTTAGGATTGACATACCCTCTGAATCCTTTAGTACTTCTCCTGGAGCTCCGCCGTGAAGAACATTCCAGTAGTAGGAAGGTGTTATTAGCATTTCTGAAATAAGGAAATAATGATTTAACTCGTCAAAGGTTGAGATACCACCGCTTCTTCTGGGGATTGCAAGAGCAGCACCGACCTTATGACGTAGTTGATTTTGATTGGCATAAAACAATCGGTCAAGAAAGCTCTTGAAGGTACCAGCGACTCCGGCATAATACACTGGACTGCCTATAATTAAACCATCAGCATTATATATCCGATTTACGATAGCCGTTAGATCTGCACTATTATGTATACAATAACCGCCCTTACAGCGTCCGCAGGATATACAGCCCCGTATCTCCAGAGCTCCAACATTTATAATTTCTGATTCAATGCCCTCTGCCTCGAGGCCATCGCAAATTGTTTTAAGCGCATAATAAGTATTTCCCTTTGGCTTAGGGCTACCATTTAAAGCAATTACCTTCATGGTTAAAACTCCTTTCAAAATCCAATTAACTGACTGCAAATAGTATACTATAGAAAAAAATGATTTTAAATAGGTTGCCAATAATTTATTTATGCTTTCTTAAAGGATTAATTGACGGATTAAGGCTTTGTAACTATAATTTAAATGAAAACAGGTATCAACTGGATAGATTATAGCAGAAAATGTGTGAATGATTCTGAAGAGACCAAAGTGTAGGACATCTTTGGTGCAAACTTGGATATGCAGATAGCATGCACAGAATAAGGAGATTATATGAGACTGAGAAATATAAGGGGCTCACGAGAGGAAATAGCAGCCAACGACTATGTAGTACATGAACCAGAAGAATATAAAGGAAGATGGAAAGACTTATTTGGAAATAGCGCATCTCTTCATGTTGAAATTGGCATGGGTAAGGGAAGATTTATTATGGAGATGGCTGAACAGAATCCGAATATTAACTATATTGGGATTGAGAAATATTCTAGTGTATTACTTCGTGGACTGGAAAAAAGGCAAGAGAAGGAGTTACATAACCTCTACTTTATTCGGTTTGATGCGGAATACATAACGGATATATTTGATACCGACGAGGTTGATAGAATTTATCTGAATTTCTCAGATCCTTGGCCTAAGGACCGGCATGCTAAGAGGCGATTACCCTCTAAGGAGTTCTTAAGAAAATACGACCAATTCTTGAAGCAGGAAGGGGAGGTTTTCTTTAAGACGGATAACCGTACTCTCTTTGATTTTGCCATAGAAGAGGCGGATATAGCAGGATGGGAGCTTAGGGAGGTTACCTATAATTTGCATGAGAGTGAATATGCACAAGGGAATATAATGACAGAGTATGAAGAGAAATTTGTCGCCGAGGGAAAACCAATTAACAGACTGGTGGCTTATCGGAAAAGGTAACCGTGATAATGATTTATTCTTCTGGTGATATTATATCTTCTTTGTTAATAAAATGATATAAAAAGAACCGGGTGGTTGTTGCATGAAGAAAAACTGGAAATCGAAGGTGGCCAAGGCAACAGGTAATAATTATAAATTGAATAAGAAGGTACTGCGAATCAAGCGCTCCTGGGATGAAGTGGAAGGTATGCTGAATGGAGCCGTACAGCGTAAAAAAAGGTAGACAGATAGAAGCGCATATGCGTCGTAATACACGCTGTAACTGTAATGGTACTGAACCGCCGATACTGAATAGCTACTAATAAAGCTTGTAAAATTTATGAGAGCAGTGTAAAATCACATAATACAGAAGGAAAAAGATATACTATACAATAACATTATGTAAAAGAGCTTTGGAGGATATTTTATTAGGAATGATCTTCTTGCTCTGAATACTTGAAATGGAGGATAAAAAATGGCTATTAAATTTACCGATGCTAATTTTAAAACAGAAGCTCTGGAAGCGGACATCCCTGTATTGGTGGATTTCTATGCAGACTGGTGTGGACCCTGTAAGATGATTGCACCTATTGTAGCAGAGCTTGCAAATGAGTATGAAGGTGTTATTAAAATAGGAAAATTAAATGTAGATGAAAATCCTAATACAGCTCAGCAATACCGAGTAATGTCAATTCCCACAATGATTATTTTTAAGAATGGAGCTGCAGTTGATACTGTAGTTGGAGCAGCATCAAAAAAGGTACTTCAGGACAAGCTTGAGGCTTTAAAAGCGTAACAAATCTTACAAAGCAGGAAACATTCAATGAGAAATGATATGTTTCCTGCTTTGATTAATAATTTACAAAAAATGTTGTAATAAACCTAGAAAAAACTTATGAAAAACTTTTTAAAGTACTTTTAAAAAAACACTTGCAATTTGTCTGAGTATCCTTTATAATGACACTTGCGTTTGAAAAATTATGCGTTTCTAGCTCAGTTGGTAGAGCACCTGACTCTTAATCAGGGTGTCCAGGGTTCGAGCCCCTGGAGACGCACTATAAAAGGTCTTAGTTTGGCAGTCTTAGTAACTGCTGGGTTAGGGCTTTTTTGTTATAATATACGTAAGATATAAATGGGTTCTGATATGCATAGACCGCCTGTATTCAAGGTTGCTTCAAAAGATTGTATGACGCAGTACACAAAAGGAAGGTAGAACATTGAAGATAGGATTTTTTGATTCGGGGGTTGGTGGGCTGACGGTACTCCAACAGGCGATGGTAGTTTTGCCGGGGGAAGAATATATCTATTATTCAGATACAGATCATGTACCATATGGGACTAAGACAAAAGAAGATATAATTTGTTATGTGGATGAGGCAGTTTCTTTTCTAATTGGTCTGGGCGTAAAAGCTATCGTAATAGCATGCAATACCGCAACCAGTGCAGCTATTGATTATATAAGAATGAAGTATACGATTCCCATCCTTGGGATGGAACCTGCTGTAAAGCCGGCGATGCTCAGATGTCCAGTGAAAAGAGTTCTAGTAGCAGCCACACCGTTTACTATACGGGAGGAAAAGCTCAAAAATCTGATCGATCAAGTAGATGGAGATCATATAACCGATCTGATTTCGCTACCTAAGCTAGTTATATTTGCTGAGGAAGGGCGGTTTGAAGATTTAGAGCTCGAGGAATATATAAGGGAGAAATTAGCCGCCTATAATCTGGAGGACTATTCAAACTTGGTACTAGGATGCACCCATTTTAATTATTTTAAGGATACATTCCGGAGACTTTTACCGGAATCTGTGGAGTTTATAGACGGAATTCATGGAACAGTCTGTCATCTAAAGGAGTTACTTACTCAAAACAAGCTTCTTAGGTATGGGCAATCCGGTATACAATATTACTGTTCAGGACGACTGGTGACTGAGAAAGATCGCCTGGATTTTTATCAACAGCTATTAAAACAAGCTGAAAAAATGTTAAGGTGCGACAATATATAAAGCACATATAATACATAGAACAGTTTGTGTTCTTAATTCATTTGCATTAAATAAAGAAATATATTGTTTTTTGTGACTAAATGTTATATATTTTAATAGTATATAATTATTTTTATAATGTATTTTACCGACAATTACTATACTTTATAGATATACGGCACTAATTATTATGCCTGCGATATATTTAGTTAGGAGAAGATAGTATGTTTAACAACGGAAGAAAAACAATTGGTGTATTTATGTCCCAGGTTAATGCAGAATTTCAAGAGGTTCTATGTAAGGGAATATCCACCCGAGCAATAGAGCTTAACTATAATGTAGCTTATTTCACAAATTTTGGGGGTTACGGTCAGTCAGAATATGATTCTGGAGAGATAAAGATTGCAGAGATACCATACTATGAGGATTTTGACGGAATTATCCTTGTACCGGATACGCTAGTAGCTGAGGGGTTGGAACCTCAAATCCGTTCTAAGATCAAGGAGCACAGTAAATGCCCCGTAGTCAGCATAAGAAGACTCTATGATGACTGCTATAATGTCCAAATAGATGATAATACAGTTATTGAGGATATAATACGACATTTTATTGAAGTCCATGGCTTTACCAGATTAAATTTCCTGGCAGGTCCGAAGGACTATCCGGATTCTGAAAAGAGACTACTTTCTTATCGCAGGATTTTAAGTGAATATAACATCCCGATTGAGGAAGATCGCATTTACTATGGTGACTTCTGGAAGAGGGAAGGCTATAAT
>DATESP010000282.1:0-4757 GCA_035270645.1 Mobilitalea sp.
CATCGCCTACTTAATGATTGATTTGTTCTTCCACTTTCCTGACATCACTCTCAGTACTCCCAAAATTCCTGTAGCGAACCAAGTAATCGAGGTAGCCCAGAAGATACCATGAAACCCAATCTCTACTGATAAGATTCTCGAAAACAGAACTCTAAAGACAACCTCGGTAAAGCCCATAATCATAGGAACATGGATATCTCCTGAACCGCTTAAGAAGTTTCGGGTGATGAAGATCATCCCTACGGCGGAATAGAAGAAGCTAGTGATACGAATACCTTCGACACCGTAAAGTACGACATCTATGTCCTCCTTCTTAGTAAAGAGTTTCATAATATATTCACCACCGAAATACATGACCGGTAGCATAACAAGGCTGAATATCAATATAATAATTGTTGCTGACTTCATACCCTTCTTCGCTCGATCAATATGACCTGCACCTATATTTTGGCCGGTAAAGGCAGCCACTGCTGCTCCTAAGGACATGGATGGTTGTAGTACCAGCTGTTCAATCCGGTTAACTACTGTAGCAGCTGCCATAACTGTTGAGCTAAAATCATTGATTACCCCCTGCATTGCCATCATGGAAATGGAAACAAAGGAATTCTGAAGTGCAACCGGAACTCCAAGGTGAATACACTTCTTAAATATGACGCGATCTGGCTTAAACTCCTTTAGTGGCATCCGAAGAATTTTAATCTTGGCCATGGCGTATACAATGCAACCAACTGCTGAAATAACCTGAGAAATTATGGTTGCAATCGCCACTCCTGGAATACCCCAGCCAAATTTGATTACAAAGACTAAATCCAGTACTACATTAAGGAGACTGGCTATAACTAGAAAAATCAAGGGTGTAATAGAATCACCTAAAGCACGAAGTACTGCGGCCATGCCGTTATAACAGGCAATACCCAGAATTCCAGCATAGGATATCTTCATATAGAGATTTGACATCCCAATAATTTCAGAGGGTGTTCCTAGTAATTCCAGCAGCCAGCGGCTTGAAAAGAAGCCTATGGTCCCCATGATTATGGAAGCGCCGATTACGATATAGGTAGCCGTAGCAAAGCTTTTCCTGATATTATCATAATCCTTGGCTCCAAAATATTGAGAGATTACGATGGAGATACCTGCAGATAAACCGAATGTTAACCCAAAGATTAAAAATATCAACGAACCTGTAGCTCCTATCGCTGCAAGGGCATCCTTACTTACAAAGTTACCTACCACTATAGAATCTACCATGTTATATAATTGCTGAAACAAATTACCGATCAACATCGGTAATGAGAATTTTAATATTAATTTAGTGGTTGACCCTGAAGTCAAGTCACGGGTTATTGCTTTAGCCATTATGCACCTCTTTATTGCCTTCTAATCCATACTCACTGGATTCTTATTGAATTACGATGTTTAGAGTATATACTATATTTCGCATAAAAGTAAATGTTTTATTCTATAAAAAATATGTGATTTTATTATCTTTTCATTCGTATTGTTCATTCCACTAACGCATTCATAATCCCATCGCACGCTCATATAATTAAAGGAAGATTGACCAAATCAGGAGTATTATAGAAAAGTTTTTCATAGTATAAATCAGCAAGCTTGTGTCTGCGCTGCGTACACAGGCTTGAGATGAGCAAAAAGCAGCGCAGAAATGAGGTGATATATGCAGTGGCATAATATGTCTATAGAACGAGCCCTTAGAGAGCTTAATGTTACCGTCGACCATGGATTATCATCGCGGGAGGTTGACAAAAGACATCAAATTTATGGCAAAAATATATTAGAGGTTAAGAAAGGGAAAAGCCTACTTCGAAAATTCTTTTCCCAATTTGCAGACTTCATGATAATAGTATTAATCTGCGCTGCGGTTATTTCATTTGTCGTATCATATATAGATGGAGAACCGGATTTTGTGGATGTGATCATAATAATGTTTATCATTATTCTCAATGCAACTCTCGGTGTAATGCAGGAAACCAAAGCCGAGAAAGCCTTGGAGGCTTTAAAAAGAATGTCTGCGCCTACTGCTCATGTATTGCGAGATAAGAAATTTCGAGAAACAGATGCCTCGGAGCTGGTACCAGGAGATATTATCCTCTTAGATACAGGTTGTTTCGTCCCAGCAGATGCCCGATTGATTACAGCGGTTAATCTAAAGGTGGAGGAGGCCTCTCTAACTGGTGAATCTCATCCGGTAGAAAAACAAGCAGAGCTTTCCCTCGCTCCGGATACTAGCCTGGCTGACCGGATTAATCTAGTTATGGCTACCAGTACTGTAATCTATGGGCGGGGCCTGGCTGTGGTTACTGATACTGGTATGAATACTCAGGTTGGACATATTGCTAAGATGATCATGGAGGATAATACCCCTCTAACGCCTTTGCAGAAGCGGCTAGCAAAGACAGGAAGGGTTTTGGGCATCGCCGCCCTAATCATATGTATCCTCATATTTATTCTCGGGATATTGAAAAATCTACCGATCTTTGATATGTTCATGACCTCTGTAAGCCTAGCAGTAGCCGCTATACCTGAGGGACTTCCTGCTATCGTTACCATTATGCTTTCCCTCGGGGTGCAGCGAATGGCCAGAAAAAACGCAGTAATTCGAAAGCTTCCTGCCGTTGAGACTCTGGGTAGTGCTACTGTGATTTGTTCTGATAAGACCGGTACACTAACTCAAAATGTGATGACAGTTACCGATATCTGCTCCCTAAAGGGGAAGGAGCCAATGCAGAGTGAATTTGGGATTTTTCTCCTTTCACATGCTTCTTTGTGTAATGATGCCCTACTTCAGCTCGAGAAAGGGCAACCAATAATTAGTGGAGAACCTACAGAAAAAGCTTTGATTATGGCTGCTTATAATAATGGTATCAATAAGTCAAATATAGATTCAACCTATAAAAGAATATATGAAATCCCTTTTGACTCTGCTAGAAAGTTAATGACTACTGTCCATAGAGCTTCTGACTCCTCCTACCGGAGTATAACAAAGGGAGCCTTTGATTTTCTTATTTATAGATGCACCCATATCTATAAGGATGGCCGGCAGATACCACTGACTGCCATCGAAAGGAACCGGCTTAATGTTTTAAATAATACCATGACCGAACAGGCACTTCGAGTTATTGCTGTATCCTATAAGAATATATCTGTATTTAAGAAGAAATCAGACCCCTCGGAGCTTGAACGGGATCTGACTTTTGTAGGACTTATTGGTATGATTGACCCTCCCCGTGAAGAGGTCAAGGATGCAGTTGCCCTATGCAGACGAGCGGGAATCAAAGCTGTCATGATTACAGGCGACCATGTCTTAACAGCTAAAGCTATCGCCAGGGAGCTTGGAATCCTCTCAGATAGCAGTGAAGCAATCACCGGAGATGAGTTATCTATAATGAGTAACGAAACACTATGTAAAAACATAAACCGCTATAGTGTATTTGCCCGGGTATCACCTGAGCATAAAGTAAGAATTGTTAAGGCTTATCAAAGCCAGGGCGAAGTCGTAGCTATGACGGGGGATGGTGTTAATGATGCTCCTGCCCTAAAAGCCGCAGACATTGGTTGTGCCATGGGTATCACTGGAACAGACGTTGCAAAGAATGCCTCTGATATGATACTGACAGATGATAACTTTGCCACTATCGTAGCTGCTGTTAAGGAAGGTAGAGGAATCTATGATAATGTCAAAAAAGCGGTGCATTTTCTGCTTTCTAGTAATATTGGTGAGATTCTCACTATATTTGTGGCTATCTTACTTGGTTTACCCACCCCTTTGATTGCCGTTCAATTATTGTGGGTTAATCTGGTAACAGACTCTCTTCCAGCCATATCTCTGGGAGTAGAACCAACCGCAAAGGATATTATGTCCAAGAAACCCATTCCGCAAGACAAAGGTATGTTTGCAGACGGCTTGGCATTCAAGATATTATTTGAAGGTATACTAATTGGTTCACTGGCATTAACCGCATTTGTTGTAGGTTTCCGTTATTTCGATACCCCTGATATGAACCGTATCCTCACTAAACAGCTACACACCGACACTATACCCTCAGTATATATCCCTTGGGTCGGAAGGACAATGTCCTTTGCCGTTCTCAGTCTATCACAGCTATTCCATTCCTTTAATATGAGGAGTAACCTCTCATTGGCAAAAATCGGAATCTTCAGTAACCGAAAGCTGGTATATTCCTTCCTTGTATGTTCCTTACTGCAAGTAGCAGTGATAACAGTACCACCTCTGGCAAATATCTTCCAGGTGGTTCCACTCTCCCTCCGCCAATGGGCAATTGTATTACTATTATCGATTACTCCGATATTGGTTGTTGAAATCCAAAAGAGGTTTACTTTAGAATAAATAATCTCTATTATAATTAATTTTTTTATGTATTAGTACTTGAAAAAATCAAGCTTTCATTATATAGTTAAAGGGTACATAAATATACATTAATTAACTATTATAGCTTCCTGCTAGTCATACTATATAACAACAGATTCCGAAACTACATTATTCTAATTTTATGAGGTGTTGACGTGGAGAATACGAAAGAAGGTATTGTTGCTCTTGCAAAGCCATATGATGATTCTATGTGGGACAGATGGAACATGTATGATAAGATGCCCTATGTATGGGATGCTGATCTTTGTGGCACAAAGAAACTTATGCTTGAGAGTGGTAATATCATTAAATTCTACCGATGTATGACAAAAGAACCATTTGAGGTAAGAAACTAAAGATAAAATAATGC
>DATESP010000283.1:0-4497 GCA_035270645.1 Mobilitalea sp.
AAAAAACCCCGATTTCAAATAGAAACCGGGGCGTCAAAACTTTATCAGATTACTGCCGCTCTTCTTTCATCCAGACTTTACTGTCGGTTTTGGAATTGCACCAAATCAGTCAGGAAGCACTGCATATATAATGCTTAGCTATACCTGAGTCGCGGACTTTACCGCCGGTCGGGAATTTCACCCTGCCCCGAAGATTTACCTTTATTATTTTATATCGCTATCATACCCCCTATTTATAACACTGTCAATATTAAATCCAAGCAAATTATAAGTAATTCTGTAAATCGTTGGATTAGCCTATTGACGGGTTACTATAATAGGTTTAACTTCCCACGTACTTTTTCCCATACGTGCTTTTGAAAGTAATTATATGCCCTGTCATAAACAAATAATGCAACCTGTCCTGCAGGGATTAGAGCTTGCCATAGTCTATCATTCAACTCACCCTGATAAATTAACTTTGGTAAAAATATAAGCATCGGAATATACATTAAGTTAAAGATTACATATTTAATAATCCAGTACACTCTCTTACGGTTTCCGATTCGCTTTATCTTAGCTAGCTTATCATAGATATATTCTGAGATGACTAAATATAAACCCATCGCAATGAAGGTTATACAGTAAAGCTTATTCGGAGCAAGCATTAAGCTAAGCAAAAGGCTTGCTATATAAAAACCCGTGCCTATCCTGATTCCGCCCTCTCGTATAGCTATTCCTACCAGATAAGAAGCCCCTGCCAGAAGAAACAGAGAGTTAAACTCTAGTACACCGCTTAATATAACGATTATTACAGTACATGCCAATAAAAGACCCAAAAAAGCCAGTTTCTTAGCACTTAAAAACATGAGCACAAATCTCCTCCCATACATTCGCACAGACTGTCTGCACACCACAAATCGCAGCAAAGATTACCTGTTCCCAAGCCACCATTTCTATTATCACCATAGCGTGTACTCTGATATCTCTGACCCTGCCACTGTAATTGATTCAGCAGGTTAGTGTACTCTGTATTACCGGGTTCCATATTAGCCGCTGTCTGTGCATGATTAGATGCCGTCATATTATTTCCGATTCCGGCATTAGCTACAGCACTACAGTAATACCATCGTGCAGTCCTGTTCGAGATTCCTGAAAGTACATTTAACGCCTGTCTATACTGCCCTGCATTTAGATAGGAATAAACAGAATTCATCTCTGGATCTTCTCCACCTCCATTGCTCCCGTAGGAAGACTGTCCATAAGAAGTACCTCCTCCATTATCCCGCTCCCTCATAATCTGATCATAGGCTTCCTGTACTTCTTTAAATTTTTCTTCTGCCAAATCGGAAAGAGGATTGTCCGCATAGGAATCCGGATGGTATTTTCTACTTAACTCTCGGTATGCTTTTTTTAATTCGTCATTGGAGGCATTTGGCGTCACTCCAAGCACCTGATATGGATTTGTAATCATTCTTTTGTTCCTTCCTTATTCATTCTATCCATGCTTATTTTATTATACTTCGTCCATACTCCCTCGTATAGGATATTATGAAGTATATCGATATCTATAAGGCAGGGGAGCTTTTCAAATTCTCTGGTACCTTCAGCCATCATCATAATCAGCATGTTATAGCAGTCTGTTTCAAAGGTCTCATTATGAAATAATACTAGAAACGGATTATAGCTCCCTTTTTTGATATCTTTTTCTATATCATCATATGCATCTAGGATATATATAAACTTACCAAGATAAAAACCCAGTTTCCTTATACTTTCTTCCCAACGGTCCTGACGATATGCAAATAATTCCGCCATTAACTCCCCAAAGCAGCGGGATACGATATCTATATCCATTTCTTTATTTGTCTCGCATTCTTTCAAATGCTCCAAATTTATCTTTATTGCATTACACTGTCTAGGATATTGCTTATTAATCTTTTTATACGATTTCTTAAGTACACCTGCTCCCGTATATCCTACCAGACTTTTATCATCCTGCCAATCATCCAGAAGATGAAAATAAGTCAGGGCAATATTCATGTCTGCCACATATTCTGTAATCTCATTACTAAGAGCATCATGCTTCTTAACCGGATGTATTACGCATCGGTTTTGATTTTTTACAGTATCACTCTCATATAAAGAGGTTAGCAATATAATGAGAAATGTCATATCATATGACAATGTTATTTGTCCTATACGTCCGTATCTATTCTTTAAAGTCTTGCACAAACCACAGTAATAGGCCTTATACTTATAGAAGTCCTTCATTTTTAGTTCCGGTTTATATATATTTACATATCCAAACATAATCTATTCTCCGAGTCCCTCTACGCCATTAATAGGAACAGAAAACATTATTCCGGTATTTGGCTCATCCAGACTACCGATCAAATTCTTGATAATCCCTCTGATTTCCGCTACCTGTTCATCCTTTAACGCGAATAGCATAACCTTACTGGTCACTTTATTCTCATCAGCTAACAGAGCTCTCAGCATTCCAAAAATAGGTAAATCCTCCATATTCATTAATTCTTGTGCCATTCCAGTGCCATCTAAAATTGTACCGCCCCTTACTCCTGATTTAGCAAGCTTTTTAATCAACACTTCTACAAGAGAGTTATTCTTTAAAATTAATACTAATAGCTGCATAGCTATATTCCCCCTTATTAAATATTTTACTTATAGCTTCATAGTCAGTTGAATCCTTTTCTTAGGTAAATCTATACTTAGGACCTTCACCTCTACAATATCACCGACACTTACTACATCCAACGGGTGCTTTACAAATTTCTTGTCAGAAAGCTGTGAAATATGCACAAGTCCATCCTGATGAACTCCGATATCTACAAATGCACCAAAGTCAATTACATTCCTTACTGTCCCCTTAAGAATCATTCCTTCTGTTAGATCTTTCATGTCAAGTACATCAGTTCTAAGGATCGGTTTTGGCATCTCATCTCTCGGATCTCTACCCGGTTTTTCCAGTTCCTTAATGATATCCGTAAGAGTAATCTCTCCAATATTAAGCTCCTCAGCCGTCTTCTTCTTATCTTTAATTTTACTCGCTATAGTCGAGTAACCCATCGATTCTTCCATGGTATCCTGAGTTTTATTCAATGTGTTACTCTTAGTTGTTATTTCCTCTACAGGTTGATCTATTCCATTTCCGATTGCTGCCGCTAAGGCTTTACCGAAGGCGGTTTCCTGTGATCTGACTGTAATCCCGGATTTCTTCTTATCATTTCTTCCCTTCGGTTTACTCTCCTGTTTAGGTTCCGGCTTACTAGGAGACCCCGTTCCCTTATACTGCATTGCTTTAGATTGAAGCTCCCTGATATCCTCCATTGTTAATCCAAGCTTAAAGAGAAGTGCTTTAGTCGCTTCATAGGATTCCGGATGGACTCCTGTAGCATCTAGTAGATTCTCACCATCACGTATTCTCATAAAACCAGCGCATTGTTCGAAGGCTTTTGGTCCTAATTTGGGAACCTTCTGAAGCTCTTTACGATTTCGGAAACGTCCATTTGCTTCTCTATAAGCGACTATATTCTTCGCTATGGGTTTACTGACTCCAGCGACATATTCTAATAAAGAGACCGAAGCAGTATTTAGATCAACGCCTACTTTATTAACACAATTTTCAACCACTCCTGCCAGCGCCTCACTTAGCTTCTTTTGGTTCATATCATGCTGGTATTGCCCAACTCCAATGGACTGTGGATCTATCTTAACTAACTCTGCCAGAGGATCCTGCAATCTCTTTGCAATGGAGGCGGCACTTCTTTGTCCAACATCAAAATTAGGAAACTCCTCAGTCGCTAGCTTGCTGGCGGAGTAAACAGAAGCACCAGCTTCATTCACTATCACATAACGGACCGGTTTATTCAGTTCCTTTAGTAATTCGACAATAATCATCTCAGATTCACGGGAAGCTGTGCCATTTCCTACTGATATAAGGGTGATGTTATATTTATCAATTAATTTTTTAACTATATTTTTGGCTTCCTCTACCTTATTCTGCGGTTGAGTCGGATATACAACCACCGTATCCAGCACTTTTCCAGTACTGTCTACAACTGCTAATTTACAACCGGTACGGAAAGCGGGATCCCATCCTAAGACAACCTGTCCTGAAATTGGAGGCTGCATGAGTAGCTGTACAAGATTCTTGCCAAACACTTTAATTGCCCCATCCTCTGCCTTTTCAGTCAATTCACTGCGTATTTCCCTCTCTATGGCAGGAGCAATCAGACGTTTATAGCTGTCCTCTACTACCGTCCTTAAAATCTCATTGGTATTAGCATTATCCTTAAGGACTACCTTTTTTTCAAGAAAGCGTAGAATTCGTTCCTCAGGTGCAATTATCTTAACAGTCAGTATCTTCTCATTTTCTCCACGGTTAATTGCAAGTACTCTATGTCCAGCTAACTTTTCAATATTTTCTTCAAAATTAAAATACATCTCATAAACAGATTCCTGTTTATCATTCTTAGCTGTGGAGGTTAATTTACC
>DATESP010000284.1:0-3076 GCA_035270645.1 Mobilitalea sp.
TGCATCAGCAACAATTGGAATGTCAACTACAATGTTTCTGGAAATTGAAGCCGAATCTATATCCACATGAATGATTTTTGCATTTTTAGCAAACTCACTAATCTTACCTGTGATTCTATCATTAAATCTCGTTCCTATGGAGAACAACACATCGCATTCACTGATTGCCTGATTAGAAGCATAATTTCCGTGCATACCAATATTGCCAACATACAGAGGATGTTTCGTTGAAATTGCCCCTTTTCCCATAATTGTTGTAATAACCGGTACTCCGGCAAGCTCTACCAGCCTGATTAGTTCTTTCTCGGCACCTGCGATATTAACTCCTCCGCCAATTAGAAACACCGGTTTCTTTGCTTCCTCTAATAAGGACATCGCTTTCTTTATCTGCCCCTCATGCACCCCTGTATTGGGTTTATAGCCTCGAATATTTACTTCCTTTGGATAATCATCATTTCCATACGCTAGTTGAATATCCTTGGGTATATCTACTACAACTGGACCGGGCTTTCCTGTTGCTGCAATAAAGAAGGCCTCTTTAATTATACGACCCAAATCTTTTCTATCCCTTACTGTAACTGCATATTTACACATACTTCTGGTAATGCCAACAATATCAACCTCTTGAAAGGCATCATTTCCAATTAAGTGAGTGGGTACCTGCCCGGTAAAGCATACTAATGGTACACTATCAAAATTCGCTGTAGCAATTCCTGTTACTAAATTCGTAGCTCCCGGTCCACTCGTAACTAAACATACACCAACTTTTCCAGTGGAACGGGCATATCCATCTGCAGCGTGAATAAGACCCTGTTCATGTCTTGGCAATATAACCTCAATTTCCTCCTGACTATAAAGTGCATTGAATAAATCAATTGCCATTCCACCCGGATAACCAAAGAGTGTAGTTACTCCCTCCTGTCTAAGTGCCTTTACAAATAAATCTGATCCCCTTACTTCCATTTTAATTCCTCCTTGTTTAATATTAGAAAAAGACATAAAAAAGCCCTAAGCTAATGAATTAGCTTAGGGCGAACAAACATCATCCGTGTTACCACCTAAATTCAGAGATTAATCTCTGCACTCTGTCAGTACGGATACAATTATCAGGCTGACATATAAATATCAGTACAGAAATTACTATCGATACCGCTTTCCCTGTAACGGTGGAAATTTCCGTTGAAGCCTACTAAAGATCTCTCTCGTTCGGTTCACTGCTCAAAGGCTACTTCCATACTACCGAAACAATATATTTACCTCTTAAAGTAAATCATATTGTATGAATAAAGATTTGCACCAACCATCTTCTCTCTGTAATCCCGGTGAGTATGTACTCCTCCTCGTCATTGCATTTGCAATTTTTAATTATTTGAAGTATACCATCCCCTGATAAATATGTCAATTGGATTTATAATCCTTACTATCTACCTACTTCAATGCAATATAGATGTTAATCTCTGCATTTTCCATATCCCCGTTAAGATACTCTTCAAAATCTCCTGTAAAGCTTCTGTTCAAATTCATCTGCCATATATCATTCCATGCATCAGCCACTGCCGTGATCATATTCCCCTTAATAACAAACTTGGCATATCTCCCTGCAGGTATTACTTTTAATGAAAGCCCGGGGTTATCTGCCTTTGACACCTCATTACCGACAGTAACTAAGTAATTGTCTGCCTCATAATCCGAATATAGGCCTATTGCATATCCATTTACTTTATTTTTTACACTGTCATTGATACCTTCCTGATAAAACCTTTGCCACAATCCTCCTATAATCTCCTGCATCTGAGGATCACCATTACTTGTCTTTGCACTAAGTCCCACCACTACCTTTTCCGCTAAAGTTATCTCTTCATAATTCATTGTAATTAACTCCTTTTCTGTTTGGTATTTACAATATATCAAACCTAACAAGACATCAGTCTGTCATATATGAACAAGAAGAAATAAGAACATGCGTCATTCAAAGTGAAACTTTGTCATTTCATGAGCTTTTTTATGGAATGGGATAAATTTTTACATCAAAAAACTCCCAGTAGTAAGCAAGCTTACTCTGGGAGATATTTTATGTTTGTATAGGGTTAGGTCATCTTACAACTATGCGATAATTGTAGCTACCTTACCTGAACCAACTGTTCTTCCACCTTCACGGATAGCGAAGCCTAAGCCCTGCTCCATAGCGATAGGATGGATTAATTCGATACTCATCTCGATGTTATCACCAGGCATACACATCTCAACGCCTTCAGGTAAATTACATACACCAGTAACATCAGTTGTTCTGAAATAGAACTGAGGTCTGTAGTTGTTGAAGAAAGGAGTATGGCGTCCGCCCTCATCCTTAGTCAATACATAAACCTGAGCTGTAAATTTCTTATGACACTTAATTGAGCCGGGTTTGCAAAGAACCTGTCCTCTTTCGATATCAGCTCTCTGAACTCCACGAAGAAGTGCTCCAATGTTATCACCAGCCTGAGCATCATCCAAAAGCTTTCTGAACATCTCAATACCAGTAACAACAACTTTACGAGACTCTTCTTTAATACCAATGATTTCAACTTCCTCGGATACCTTTAACATACCACGCTCAACACGTCCGGTAGCAACTGTACCACGGCCTGTGATTGAGAATACATCCTCAACAGGCATTAAGAAAGGCTTGTCAACTTCTCTCTTAGGCTCTGGAATCCAGCTATCAACTGCATCCATTAATTCAATAATCTTATCTCCCCAAGGACCTGATGAATCTTCAAGAGCCTTAAGTGCAGAACCCTGAATAATAGGTGTGTCATCACCAGGGAATTCGTATTCATTTAATAAATCTCTTACTTCCATCTCTACTAACTCAAGAAGTTCAGGATCATCTACAGCGTCGCATTTGTTCATGAATACTACAATATAAGGAACACCTACCTGACGGGAAAGTAATATATGCTCTTTTGTCTGAGCCATAACACCGTCTGTAGCAGCTACAACGAGTATTGCACCATCCATCTGAGCAGCACCGGTGATCATGTTTTTAACATAGTCAGCATGTCCTGGGCAGTCAACGTGTGCATAGTGCCTTAAT
>DATESP010000285.1:0-8656 GCA_035270645.1 Mobilitalea sp.
CTTATACTCTTTCTCATTCCTACGGCTATACTTCGTACTGACATCTGAACCAACTAAAATTACTCGGTTTTCAGTCAGGAAAGAAGAGGGTGCATATACAGCGTAGTCCTCCTTCTTACCTCCTAACTGTTCCATATAATAGTTAATGGGCAGCAAGGTTGCAGAAAACATGACTGCACTCCTTCCTCGTTCCATACAGGTCAGCAGATTTTTTGAGGGATCCATGCACTGTAACTTAAGGCGGAAATGGTTATTCTCTTCATAATCAGTATATATTATATAGTTCTCATCATGTATCTCATACATATTTAAGAAATGGCGGACATCCAAATATAACCGAACAACCTCCTCCCTGCCTTCCGGTATAAAGCCTTCCTGCATAAATAACTCCAGTTCTGCCATTAACCCCATTAGATGCATGGCAAACCCGTCTACATTTTCTTGTACCTCAAATTCATCACATTCCCTACGCAGCTTGAGCAGATCATTGTTGCAGCTGTCGAGATGTTTTGCAAGTTTAGTGCTTCTATCCTTCACTATTCTCTTAATTTCAAGAAAGCTCTCCTTATATAATATTGCGCTGTACATCTCCCTAGCCCTGTCCACTAGATTGTGAGCCTCGTCAATCAAAAACACATAGTCATTTGGTTTTTCGTTGCCAAAAAACCTTCGAAGATATACATTCGGATCAAAGACATAATTATAATCACAAATCACAGCATCTGCCCATAGAGTCACATCCAAACACATTTCAAATGGGCAGACACAGTGTTTCTCTGCATAGGAATTAATGAGCTCCCTTGATATCTTGTTTTCGTTCGTTAGGAGATCATAGACAGCATCATTTACACGGTCAAAGAAACCTTTTGCTCTGTTGCAGGAACCAGGGTTACAGTCAGGCTTATCAAGAATACAGACCTTTTCCTTTGCCGTAATGGTAACTACCTTCAGGGGAAGTCCATTTTCCTCTATAAGGCAAAAGGTATCCTCGGCAACAGTTCGGGTAATCGTCTTTGCAGTAAGATAAAATATCTTTTCCGTAATACCCTCTCCCATTGCCTTTACGGAGGGGAATACAGTTGATATGGTCTTTCCAACACCGGTTGGTGCTTCAATAAAGAGCTTTTTCTTGCGCAGGATTGTCTTATAAACACCAGTAACCAAATCCTTTTGACCATCCCTATAAGGAAAGGGAAAGTCCATTGACTTAATGGCATTGTTCCTCTTCTCGGTCCATTTATACTGCCAGACAGCCCATTTTGCATATTCAGTTGTCAGATGATCAAACCACTCTGTTAACTCTACCAGGGATAGAGTTTCCTCGAAATACTTGATTTGCTCTGTCTCAAGATTTGCATAGGTCAATCGAACTCCTATTCTCGAATGTCCGTATTTTGTTGCATATATGAAAGCATAGCACATCGCCTGAGCCCTATGAACCCCCACGGGCTCGGCCAGGTGAGAAAGCTCCATATAAACCCCCTTAATCTCATCTATAATTATCTCGGGAGGATTCATTTCCTCCTCCTCGAAGATGAGTACAGAAAAATCCTCCTTGATAGTATTATTCGCGATGACTCCATCAGCTCTTCCCTCAATGGTAAGTTCAAAGGAGATTCCCTCCCAGGATACCGGTACAGTTATACTTAGTGATACCTCAGGCGTATAGTCTGCTCCCATTTGTTTCTGTATTTTACGATGGAGTCTACTTCCGGCATGCATAGCATCAGTCTCGCTACGGGTACGAGTGTTATCCAAGTCGCCAGAGCGAAGAATGAATTCAACTAGATTTCTTACAGATATTTTGATATTTGGGTAATTTTCAGCCATCTTTCTCCGCCTCCTCCTAACTTAGTTACTTCTTGGAATCCTCAGAACCCCAAGAATCAGGTGGTGAATTTGAGTGTTTCAACGTCAAAATGGATGTGTGCGTCCATTTTGTATTCATAGGCATCATAAGACACCCTGTATTTAATTTTTATATTAATATTTATGTTTTTTTTATTGCATTTTTTCCCTCAATCTGATACATTCTAGTTGTGTATCTCTATTCATTATGAGAGGTAACATGGGTGCCCACGTTCTGTGGTCAACCGCAAACAAGTTGAATTTCCAAGTGAATTCTCTTGTCATTAAATATAAAAAGCGAGGTAGTATTATGAGTGAGCACAAGCACGACGATAGCTGCGGTTGCGGACATGATCACGAGTTTGATTCCATTACATTATCGTTGGATGATGGTACAGAGCTAAATTGCGCTGTATTGGACATTTTCACTGTAAGTGGCAAGGATTACATTGCACTTCAACCCGAAGAAGGCGAAGAAGATGACGACAACGTGTTCCTGTATCGCTATATTGAGGAGGAGAACGGGGAACCCCAGCTCCTAAACATTGAAGATGATGATGAATTCGAAGCAGTAACAGACGCATTTGAAGAATTGCTAGACTCCGCTGAATATGATGATATGTTCGAAGATGATGATGATTCTGATGAAACTGAAGAGGACGAATAAAGTAACAGAGGGTGCAGTCAGGCAAAATGCTTGCCACACCCTCTTTTTTCGTTTATTGTTCTTGTGTTTGTTGAGCTTCTTCTATCTCATCAATAAAGCGGGATCTTTGAGACACTTTATTATAACGGTTTTTTACACTAAGTAGGTAAAGATATTCCTTTGCTCTGGTCATTGCCACATAGAACAGACGTCGCTCCTCCTCAATATCTGAAGAAAGGGCAGCTTTTTTATGTGGTGTAACACCTTCATTAGCATCTACAATGAATACAGCCTCAAACTCTAGACCCTTTGAGCTGTGCATGGTTGCAATGGTCACGCTATCACTCTTTACACTCTGGCTGGCCGATGCTTGGTGTTTCAGCTCCTGTCTATACTCCTCCATATATGCGAACCAATCTTCATAGCTTTTATAATCTCTAGCACTATCTAATAGCTCCTCCAAAATATCCAGAAGCTCTTCAACATTCATCTTTCTAAACTCAGCATATTCCTTAAGGAAATCATCATAACCGATACCATGTCTAATATAATTAACCGCTGCATAGGGTCGCATCCCTGACAGTAGAGCTATATCATATTCTAACTGGGAAAGCCGTTCTAACATCCAGTTCTTATCCTCATAATAATCCTTTATATCTTCTATATTAACCTCCGGTGTATCAAAGCATTCTCTACTGACATAGCGCTTCGGACGGTTTATAACCTGAAGGAATAACCCTCGTTCCCTTCCCCCAAGAGCAATCTTAATATAGGTGAGGATATCGACTGCAATCCAGTGATCAAATATGTTTGGTAGGCTATCCCTCATCCTGAAAGGAATATTATATTCCATAAGTTTGTGAAGTAATGACCCTGAGCCCCTATTGGTTCGTACAAGGATAGCCATATCAGAAAGCATCATACCCTCTTTATTTAGCTTCAAGACCTCTTCGGCCAGCATCTGACTCTCCTCAGGAGTTGTTTCAAAGTCACAAATGATTATATTATGTCCCTCTCCCAGTACTGCCTGTACCTCTTTTATATATCGATTATTATTATGGTTAATAAGGCGGTTGGAGGCGTGTATAATATTCGCTTTTGAACGGTAATTCATATTTAGAAAGAGCTTCCCACACTCCGGATAATCTACCGGAAAATTTAACATGATTTCTGGCTTAGCACCACGAAAACGATAAATAGACTGGTCATCATCCCCAACCACAAATAGATTATTTTGAGGTGCAGCCAGAAGACGTATGATATCATACTGTACCTTGTTGATATCTTGAAACTCATCGACTAGAATATAACGGTATTTGTTCTGCCAGGCTGCTAGGATATCCTTACGTTGCGATAGTAGCTCATAGCAAAGAAGAAGCATATCCTCAAAATCAATACGATTTGCTCTTCTAAGCTTCTGGTTATATTCCGTATATATACTGCGAAATATTTCGTCAGCACAATTTATAGAATAATAATTTGCCAATTCAATCTGATTACTCTTCACTAAGCTAATTTCTGATAACAGCTCAGATATAAAGTCCTTTTCATCCTCATATTCTATCTGAAGATTATGGACTATCTCCTTCAGATAAAAAAGTCTCTCATCTTCCCTAATAATATTACTGGAATTTAAGTGATAGGCATGCTTTAGTATCGTATAGAAAATAGCATGAAATGTTCCAAAGCTTACCTTCGTCCTATCTGCTCCCATTCCTTTCAAAAAGCGCCCTCTCATCTCATTGGTGGCAGCTTTAGTAAAAGTAATGACAAGGATATTATCCTCTGGGATGTGATACTCCCTGATTAAACACTTTGTTCTTTCTGTAATGACTAATGTCTTACCTGACCCAGGGCCTGCCAGTACAAGCATAGGGCCATCTTTATACAAAATTGCCTGTTTTTGAACCTGATTTATCTGCATATTGCTATGATAATTTCTCAATTGCTACTCTGATTCTGCGTAAGCTCTCTTCCTTACCAAGGATATTCATAATCTCATACGCTCCACCTGGAGTAGACTGCTTGCCTGAAACTGCAGTTCTGATTGGCCATAAACCCTGTCCATTCTTAATACCTCTCTCAGCGATATAGGACATTATTACAGTCTCGATCTCTGCTTCAGAATAATCCTCAAGGGCTTCAAATCTGGGCAGAAGATCCTTCAGTACTTCAAGAGAACTCTCTGAATTGGTCTTCATCTTCTTATGGGTATACATCTCGATATCGTAGTCCGGAAGTTCCTCAAAGAAATCAACCTTTTCACCTATGTCTCTAAGTGTCTCTACTCTTGTCTTGATTAAAGCGGCAATCTTGGTATAATCTATATTCTTCTTGACTACTTCTTTAATATATGGAATTGCTAAATCATTAAACTTCTCCGTCTCCATATTCTTAAGGTACTCACCGTTCATCCAACGTAATTTTACCATATCAAATACTGCAGGAGCTTTATTGATGTGACGATAATCAAATTCCCGTGTTAGGTCCTCTAGGGACAATATTTCAGTATTATTTGGCGAACTCCACCCTAGTAATGATACAAAATTAATGATAGCTTCTGATATAAAACCCTGCTCCAAGAGATCCTCATAGGATGCATGGCCGCTACGTTTGCTTAGTTTCTTATGATCTTCATTCGTAATTAATGGCAAATGAATATACACCGGCTCCTCCCAGCCAAAATCCTGGTACAGCCTTGTATATTTGGGAGTAGAGGACAGATATTCATTGCCTCTTACCACATGGGTTATCTTCATAAGGTGATCATCCACAACATTAGCAAAATTATAGGTCGGGTAACCATCTGATTTTATTAATACCATATCATCCAATTCCTCATTATCCACGGTGATATCTCCAAAAATCTCATCATGAAAGGTAGTGGAGCCTTCAACCGGGTTGTTCTGGCGAATGACATAAGGAATACGTAATGCAAGCTTCTCTTCTATCTCTTCCTTTGACATATGGAGGCAGTGCTTATCGTATTTCACGATAACCTTGGCCTGCTCCTCGTCTTCCTCATCGTTATCTCCAACGATGGTTTTCAAGGATTCCAAACGCTCCTTGGTGCAGAAGCAGTAATAAGCAGCTCCTTTAGCCACAAGCTCCCTTGCATATTCCAGATACATACCTGTAGCCATTCGTTCGCTCTGTACATAGGGTCCATAACCCCCGTCCTTATCAGGTCCTTCATCGTGCAGCAGTCCAGTACCCTTCATAGTCCGGTAAATAATATCAAGGGCACCCTCAACATAACGCCCCTGGTCAGTATCCTCTATTCTCAAAATGAAGGTTCCATTATCATGCTTTGCAATCAAATACTCATATAATGCAGTTCTTAAATTTCCGACATGCATTCTACCGGTCGGACTCGGTGCGTATCTTGTTCTTATTTGACTCATATTTCAACTTCCTTCCTGTTTTAGTATACTTCTAAGAAACTTCTTACCCATTCATAATCACTGATATTACCGTTTAGATAATTCATCGTGGCTGGATTAGCCAAAATATTATTAATTACAATTGACATAAAAATCAAACATGCAATCAAAAATATAATAGTTGCTCTAGCCCAATTTTTCTTGGTTTTTGATACATTACTGGCAAATGACCAATAAATCAGCATTATCATAAAAAGTAAGGGTCCAATACCAGGAATGATAAACAAGCCGTAGCTACCAAGCCATTCTAGGAAAGTCATCGGTTTTTCCTTGCCTTCCGAAGCTTTTACTATTTGCTTCGGAAACAAAGGATTAAAATTCTGATTAACGGTTGGATTTGCAGCTGAATTAACAGTTGAATTTGTGTTTAGATCAACGGTTTGATTAACAGGTAGCTTTATATGTTCTCGGAAGGAGTTTCCACAGTATTCGCAGAAATTAGCTTCTTCATTCTGTATCCTTCTTCCGCAGTTATCGCATAACATATCCTTCACCTCTTCTTAACATTTGTTTTTCATTATACCACAACTAGTCCAAAAATCAAATTATGATTTGAGAAATAAAACTGGATCTGTGTGCCACAAGTCTATTTAAAATAATCACTTGTGGTACACAAATCCAGGAGTAAGTAACGTGAATTTCTAGAATATTGTCTCAATCATAAACTCAGACTGATATAAGTATACTAGCCTTCATTCTTCATAGCCTCAATCGAGCTGATCTTCGTTGCACGCCTAGCCGGGAAGTAGCCAAATATAAGTCCAACCCCAGTGGATAAGGCTACCGCTAAAAAGGGTAGATAGATTGGTATAATAGAGAACTTTGTACTTGTAGCTGTGGTAATTTGAACCGATAGTGAACCAAATAGTGGCTGCCCATATTTGTTAAGCAGGTAGGAGGCGATATAGCCGCATCCGACTCCTAGTAAGCCCCCAAAGAAACCTAACATTCCTGATTCAAATAAGAACAATTTTCGGATATCCTTAATTACACATCCCAATACCTTCATGATACCTATTTCCTTGGTTCTCTCATATATTGCCATTACCATGGTATTGGCAATACTGATTGCCGATACAAACATAGCTGCCGTACCCAGTACTAGCAGTAACATTTGCAATGACTTCGAAGATTCAATCATGGGGTTCAAATACTGCATCATACTGAAGGACGAGTAACCGAGCTCCTGTATCTTATCCTGTATCTCAACGACATTTTCTATGTTATCTGCATTCAACATAATCTGCGAATATTCCTCCAAGGACTTAATCGCCATCTTACGGTCCTCAAGAGATAGGGTATTACAATATTTCAAGTATATTTCTTTGAAATAGTCCATATCCATATATGTATTATAGTCATATTCGCCCTTTGTCTCTTCCATCTTTGCTACTTTTTTTAGGGGAAGAGAGAATTCCTTCTTTCGCTCATTTGGCGTATAATTCTGAAACTTGAGCACAAGCTTATCCTTCGTTATATCAATGGTTATTGGAGTCCACATACGGGAAGTTGGATCATAGAAATCACGCGGCTGCATATACCCAAATACGATTCCTGAATCATCTTCCTCGGATGGGTACTCCCCCATAGTAAGTGCTGGATAATCAAAGGCCTCAAATACCTCTTTATCAATGGCAGTTATATATGTCCATCCCTGGTATTTGCCAGAGTACAGTGTAGCATCCTTTTGAATCAACGGTGTTACAGCTCTTACATGCTTAATACCCCTGATCTGTTCCACCAATGCGTCGTCCAGCTTCTGCTGCTTACTGTCTACATAATTACCATCCTCATCATAAATCTCACCATAGGTATTCACTGTTATCGTCGAGAGGCTACCCATCTCTTTGAGTTGAGTCTCAATATTATACTCCATCCCATGCCCTATAGAACGCATGATAACTATAAAAAGAGTCCCTATCACAACACCTAATACCGTAAGTAAAGTTCTGACCTTCCTACGAAATAAGTTTCGAAGGCCCATTTTAATAAGATCACTAATCCTCATAAAGCTCAATCCCTTTTTTTATTTTTCTTCGAGCCAGTAGAATACCTAATATAATACTTACACATAAGACTGCTGCCGATATTCCAATCACAAAGGGCCAGGAAGATAATAGCGGATCCTTAACTTCTGCCATCCCTGTCTCCATCATCGGGTCTGAATACATTCCTTCATCAAAACCCATGCCCATGTCAACCCCTTCTTCAAAACCCATACCTGTGTCCACCCCTTCTTCAATACTATCGGAGGACTCGTCAGATATCATTTCATCTTCGACTACAGCATCCTCTGTAATTGCAGTATTTGTCTCCTCTATGCTTACATCCTCCTCAGTAGTCTCAACTGCATCGGGGGCTGTCTCCGTTATGGTTTCACTGGCTGTTTCCTCTATTGTTACTGTATCCCCTGCTGCTTGCATTATAGCTTCTTTCTTCTGTACCTGTGTTGCAGTCGTCTCTTTACTATTTGTATTAATTATGATGTCACTCATATAATCCTCCCATTCTCAAGACCAAATCTAGACTTTTAGTACTTCTCTTCTTCCTTCTTACGAAGCTTATTCCGGTAGATAGTGATTATCGTTTTCCTGGTAATAAAAATAAATGCAATGAAGATAACGACCTGAATAAGTATGAATAACCACGGCTTCAATATCTCCTTCTTAGCTGCAGGTGGTTCCGGATTGAATACATCCATTCCTCCGTCCATCATTCC
>DATESP010000286.1:0-2667 GCA_035270645.1 Mobilitalea sp.
GTTTATCTAATATTTAACCTATTCAGTGCACTAAAGATTGCTCTAATGGAAGCTCTGGTAATATTGGAGCTTATACCGACACCAAAGGTCGTCTTACCCGTAGTAAGATCCAGCATATGGATATAGGCAGCTGCCTGTGCATTGGCGCCTCCACCCAGCGCATGTTCATTATAGTCGAGTATCTTAATTGAAATACCCATTTCATTATGCAAGCCTCTAAGTACTGCATCGATAGGCCCGTTTCCTAATGCTTCGAAGCTTTTCTCTATACCATCATTTGTGTAAATAACAGTAGCATGGGTATCACAGTTATCGTCCTGATTAGCTATATCTTCAAATCTAGACTTTCTGAAGTGCAATGGTTCCTTCTTGTCGATGTAGCAGACCTTAAATTCTTCCATAATCTGTTCAGGAGCTATCTCCCCTTGCTTCTCAGACATTGCCTGGATTACATCAGCAAATTCCTTATGCATACCCTTAGGAAGCTTGTAGCCGAAGTAATTCTCCATAATAAATGCTACGCCGCCCTTGCCTGATTGACTGTTAATTCTAACTATAGGCTCATACTCTCTGCCAATATCGGCGGGATCAATCGGAAGATACGGAACTGCCCAGATCTTGCTGTCACGTTCCTTCATAGCCTTGATACCCTTATTAATAGCATCCTGGTGTGAACCTGAGAATGCGGTAAATACAAGTTTCCCTGCGTAAGGATGTCTCTCATGTACCCTCATCTTACACAGACGTTCATAGGTCTCTATAATATAATTAATATTACCAACTACCAGTTCCGGATCAATCCCCTGGGAGAACATATTATAGGCCAAGGTAAGGATATCGACATTGCCTGTTCTTTCTCCATTACCAAACAAGGTCCCTTCCACACGATCAGCACCGGCAAGCAATGCAAGCTCTGTGATTGCTACGCCTGTACCACGGTCATTATGTGGGTGTACGCTTAAGATAATGCTGTCTCTGTTCTTAAAATTACGGTCCATCCATTCGATCTGATCAGCATAGACATTGGCGGTATTCATCTCAACGGTTGCAGGCAGATTAAATATAATTCTGCTTTTAGGGGTTGGCTCCCATACCTCCTGTACAGCCGTACATACCTCAAGTGCATATTCAACCTCTGTACCGGTGAAGCTTTCCGGCGAATATTCCAAAATGATCTCTCCGGGGAAGTTTTTGGCATATTCTTTCACCAGCTTCGTACCATCTACAGCAATCTGTCTAATTTCATCCTTAGTCATATGGAATACAACATCCCGTTGCAATGTGGATGTGGAGTTATATATATGTACAACTGCACGTTTCACACCCTCTAAGGCTTCAAAAGTACGTTTCAACAAATGCTCTCTACATTGTACTAATACCTGGACAGTAACATCATCTGGTATTAATTTACGATCAACCAACTGTCTTAAGAAATCAAACTCAATCTGGGAAGCCGAGGGAAAGCCCACTTCTATTTCTTTAAATCCAAGCCCTACCAGCATTCCAAAAAATTCTACCTTTTCTTCGACAACCATTGGCTCAATCAATGCCTGGTTTCCATCTCTTAAGTCAACACTGCACCACATAGGTGCTTTCACTATCTCCCTGTTAGGCCACTTCCGGTCTTCTAAATTGATAACAGGATTTCTCTGATATCTTTTATAATTTAACATATAATGATCCTCCTGATTAATAAAATAGTAGATTACTTACGTGAATCATATTAATCACGGAGTCGGTATATCACACTGTACATTTTCACGATGAATAATACCGTATTATCTACTCGAGTCCCAATGAAATCATTCCTTCCCGTTAAATTTTAAATACACTTTCCAAATAATAAAATTAATATATTGTTCCATATTATAACATAGAAAAAAATAATATCAATAATTTTATTTTTTATTTTCCAGCTCATCCCCAAGGCCGCTTCGTATCATATTACCTAATAGTTCAAGTGCCTCTCCCTCATCCGGGCCATCACACTCAAGTACTATTTCATCTCCGTATTTTACACAGGCAGATAATACTCCTAATACACTCTTGGCATTCACAGATTTGTTTCCAATTTTAATTGTAATCATTGACTTAAATTCAATGGCACGGTTGCATAATACGCTTATTGGCCTCAAATGAAGCCCTTCTGGTATTTCTATGATTATTTTTATACTAATCAATATGATACCTCCTATTAACAACCCCATAATTTACTTATTTTAATACTAGCCAAATATATACTATTGGGGGGTCAGTTATTGATGTATTGCCAGATAATTTAGCTTTAAGTAATAAAGCATATGTACCAACCGAGTTATCGGTCAGCTCAATATAAGGATTTAAGGTATTCCTATTCAGACCTTCAAGTTCCTTATTTGTACCCGTAAGCGTAACATCAATTGGTCCAGTATTACTAAAGTACGCCTTAACATTGTCCTTTATTCCCTTCAGGTCAATATCCTTTGGCCAGATTGTTATTTCCTTAGTCTCTAACTTTTCAATCTTTATATTTACACCAACTGTATGATTATCTCCGACAATCATAACACCCTCGGGAAGCATATTCTCCTCTTTAAGGTCAATATCTCTCTCGATATCTGCTGATTCTCCTGCAATATTTACACTCGCTATCAGATTATTAATGTTCTCCAGAATGCGGTCCTCTGC
>DATESP010000287.1:0-8245 GCA_035270645.1 Mobilitalea sp.
GGCGAGAGCGGTAATGTCGGGATAGGATACATATCTTTGATCATTCGCAACCGAATCCCTTTTACCTCATACTGAGTGTGAACAGATTACTGCCTTGATGCCTTACCGGAAATATTCGGCTGCTTAACATAGATATGACAATCGCCCCTTTGCTTGCAAAGGGGCGGTTTTGTGTTTGAATATAATGCGATTACGGCATAATAGATACATAGTTATACATAAGGATAAAATGGCAGAAGCTCCCGCCCATTACAAACAGGTGAAAAATCTCATGGGAGCCAAAATACTTATGTTTCCCATTGAAGATTGGAAGCTTAAGGGCGTATATTACACCACCAACGGTATATATGATGCCTCCCGCTAGAAGCCATGCGAAGGCAGCAGAGGAAAGGGAATTAATTATCTGAGTGAAGGCTAGGACACAGGTCCAGCCCATAGCGATATATACTACGGAGGAAAACCATTTTGGGCAGTTAATCCATAAGGCAGTTACGACATTTCCTATTATGGCAAGACCCCAGATAATGCAGAGTAGAATCAATCCGGTAGTATTACCGAGGGCAATAATACATATAGGAGTATAAGTACCGGCAATCAAAACAAAGATCATCATATGGTCGAATTTCTTTAACCTACGGTTAACTTTTGTAGAAATATTTAACGAATGATATATAGTACTTGCTAAATACAATAAGATCATACTCAGAATAAATATTGCCAACGAAAATGTGTGGATAAAGCTAGGATTTGTTGCAGCTTTTAAAAGTAGCGGAACAGCTGCAAATACAATCATTAGGGTTCCGATAAAATGCGTCATAGCGCTACCGGGATCTTTCAATTTCATTTTCCTTATGGACATAAATATCAACTCCTTTAGCAACATGTAGTAATCAATGCCACGTAATGTATATATACATACTACAACACATAGTAAGACATTGCAATACCAAATTTAAGATTTTAAATAATTTATATATATGGTATACTGTTAGCAAATAAATGCCCAAAGGTATTAGCAGATTAGGAGGATGAAGATGGATTTGAATGTCGGTGAAGTGGTGAAACTGAAAAAAGTGCATCCCTGCGGAAGCTATGAGTGGGAAATTCTTAGAGTTGGCATGGATTTCCGCCTGAAATGTCTTGGGTGCGGGCATCAAATCATGATTCCCAGAAAACAGGTTGAGAAGAGTATTAAGCAGGTTATAAGGCCAGAATAAAGTGGATAGGGTATAATAAATAAACCAAACAAGGAGATTGCATCATGTATCGTTTTTTAGTGAATGTGAATAATAAACAAAGTAAGATAAACAAAGAAATTTATGGTCATTTTTCGGAACACCTCGGAAGGTGCATATATGAAGGAATATTTGTTGGTAAGGATTCGGAGATACCCAATTGTAATGGTATGCGTATAGATGTCGTTGAGGCATTAAAGGATATGAAGATTCCCATGTTAAGATGGCCGGGCGGATGCTTTGCTGATGAATATCATTGGAAGGATGGTATAGGAGATTTAGCGAGCCGCAAGAGAATGATTAATACCCATTGGGGTGGAGTTGTTGAGGATAACAGCTTTGGTACCCATGAGTTTATGGAACTTTGTAGGCAGGTTGGATGCGAACCTTATATTAACGGCAATCTTGGGAGCGGGACAGTTCAGGAGATGTCTGAATGGGTGGAATATATGACCTTTGGCGGAGTCTCACCGATGGCCGAATTGAGGGAAAAGAACGGGCAAAAGGATCCCTGGAAGGTTAAGTATTTTGGAGTAGGCAATGAAAACTGGGGTTGCGGTGGAAACATGACCCCAAGCTATTATGCAAATGAATATCGCAGATATCAGACTTATCTTAGAAATTTTGGAGATAACAAGCTCTTTAAGATTGCATGTGGTCCTAGTGAGGATGATTATGCTTGGACAGAAGAATTAATGAAGTCAGCTGGACGTTTTATGGATGGATTAGCCCTACATCATTATACTATGGATAAGGATTGGAGTATTAAGGGCAAAGCCACAGTATTTGACGAACAGGGCTGGTATGCTACGCTTAAGATTGCCTCTTTAATGGACGAGCTGATTTGCAAGAATAGCGCAATCATGGATAAATATGATCCTGAAAAACGAGTTGCTCTGGTAGTCGATGAATGGGGCTGCTGGTTTGAAGTTGAAGAAGGAACTAATCCTGGATTCCTCTTTCAACAGAATACGATGCGGGATGCACTGGTTGCTGGACTCACCCTCAATATCTTTAATAAGCACAGTGACAGGGTAAGGATAGCTAATATAGCACAGATGATCAATGTACTGCAGTCCGTTATACTGACTGAAGGAGATAAGATAGTCTTAACTCCTACCTACCACATCTTTAAAATGTATTCCTGCCACCAGGAAGCAGAATTAGTCGAGAGCTTCCTAGAGAAGGACAGGATAGGAACCGGTGATGCTACCGTTGATAATCTGAGCGAATCTGCTTCCATTGATGAGAGTGGAAGACTTAATCTGACCGTGGCGAATTTATCATTTAATGAGGATTATGAAATTAATACTATAGTATCAGGTATGACTGTGAATAAAGCATCGGCCCAAATAGTGACCGGGAACAGAAATGCACATAACACCTTTGAAGATCCGAACAGGGTAAAAACAATGGAATTTACGGACTTTAAACTGACAGTAGAAGGCCTTACCTTTACCGTGCCAGCGGGTAGTGTAATCCGTATTACGCTGGAATAGAAGTATGGAACGGGACAAGATAAATAGCTGTAAGAGATGCCTCCTGGCAGATTATGCTCCGGAGGAATATCTGGAGCATATGAGGATCTATCTTAAGGGACTGAGCGATGACAGTAAGTCAGATGTGGTACTATATCAGGAGAGGCTTAATATTTGTAGGGAGTGTAGCTTTTTATTAGAAGGTGTTTGCAGAAAATGTGGCTGCTTCGTGGAATACCGGGCAGCCCTAATCGAGAAACACTGTCCGGACCTCTCCCAGAGGTGGTAAAGGAGGTTATAACGAATGGAATACGATAACATTTTGATGGACCTTGATGGAACTATCACGAATCCTAAGCAGGGAATTACAAAATCGGTACAGTTTGCTTTGAAGGCCTTAGGTCTTCATATTGAGGATCTGGAGACGCTTACAAAGCATATAGGACCTCCCCTAAAGGCAGGTTTTATGGAATACTATGACTTCAATGAAGAAGAAGCAGACCGGGCAGTAGATAAATATAGAGAGTTTTATGACAAAGCAGGAATATTGGATAATGAAGTATATCAGGGAATGGAACAGCTACTGATAAAGCTTAGGGCAGCAGGAAAAGTAATTATTGTGGCAACCTCAAAGCCAGAACCCTTAGCAGAGAGGATACTGTCACATTTTCATCTGGATCAATATTTTGATAGTATATGCGGAGCAACCTTTGACGATCAGCGTTCAAAGAAGGAAGAAGTAATTCGTTATGCATTGGAGAAGAATAAAATAACTGATCTATCGAAGGTTGTTATGATTGGTGATCGAAAGTATGATATAGAGGGGGCCAAAGAAGTCGGAATTGCCTCCATTGGAGTGCTATATGGATTTGGCAGTAGGGAAGAACTTGAGATAGCCGGAGCAGACCGAATCGCTACTACAGTTGAGGAAGTATATGATGTGGTCATGGATTTTACCGGAAAGCTTGAATGAAGGAGGTTTAATATGAATTTTGTATCATGGAATGTCAATGGTTTTCGAGCTTGTCTAAATAAAGGCTTTAAAGAATTCTTTCAGAAGATGGATGCAGATGTGTTCTGTTTACAGGAGACCAAGATGCAACCGGAGCAGGTTGAAGTATCCTTTGAGGGTTATCATCAATACTTTAATTCGGCGGTTAAGAAGGGCTATTCGGGTACAGCGGTATTTACGAAGAAGGAGCCAATTAGCGTGACCTTCGATTTGGGACTCGATCGGCATAATGATGAGGGACGGGTTATCACTGTGGAGTACGAGGAGTTTTATCTGGTAACTGTGTACACACCAAATTCCCAGAGAGAGCTTGCAAGGCTAGATTACCGTATGGAGTGGGAAGAGGACTTTAAGAACTATGTGCTAATGTTGGATGGGAAGAAGCCAGTTATTATCTGTGGAGATTTAAATGTTGCACACAAGGAGATTGACCTTAAGAATCCTAAGACAAATACTAAGAATGCCGGCTTTACCCCCGAGGAGCGTGAGAAGCTGACTAAACTTCTAGATAGTGGTTTTATAGACAGCTTCCGTTATAAATATCCTGACTTAGATAGTGCATATACCTGGTGGTCTTATATGTTTAAGGCCAGAGAGAATAATGCGGGATGGCGTATTGATTATTTTCTAACCTCTGAACGCTTAAAAGATAGAATTGCAGATAGTATTCTGCATATGGATGTCTTGGGAAGCGATCATTGCCCTATCGAACTGATACTTAAGTAATTAAATTGGTAGTGATGGAATGCCCTCCAGAACAGTAACGTTCTGTTCTCTTATCAAGAAACATAAGACTTGTAATTTATATTGGAAAACTGTATACTCAAATAGGAGAAGGCACTTAAGACAATGGATAAGGGAGTACAAACCATGGAGGCTATTAGAATTAGAACTGACCAGGCGGAAGCCGGTATGATAGTAGCTGCAGATGTATATACATCAAATAACCAGTTAATTATTACCAAGGGCACAAAACTGGATGAAAGAATGATTACCAGATTAAGATTTTACAATATCTATGGACTCTTAATTTATAGAGGCCAATTAGAAGAGGAAACACATACAGAAGAATCCTACATAGATATGCTTAGGGACACTGTTGAATTTAAAAAGTTTAACCGAACCTATGTTGAAACTGTATTTAATGTTGAACAGACTTTTAATAATGTCTTGACGAATACTACGGGTGAGCTGGATATTGATGCGTTACTTGCTGATACGGACAGGGTTCTGCACGAAGGTCGTAATGGCGCTCATATTTTTGAAATGCTCCATGGAATAAGAAATTATGATGATATGACCTATGTACATTCCCTTAATGTATCTTTGATTTGTAGTATATTTGCTTCGTGGCTCAAGATGTCCAAGGAAGAAGCTAAAGTCCTGACACTTGCGGGACTACTGCATGATATTGGAAAGATGCTGGTACCCAAGGAGATAATTACTAAGGCCGAAAAGCTAACAGGCGATGAATATGAAGTGATAAAAGAACACTCAATTAAAGGCTATCAGGCACTTAAGGATTACCAGATTGATATTAGGATAAAATACTCTGCATTGATGCACCACGAGCGCTGTGATGGTTCCGGCTATCCGAATGGTTTTAAATCGGATCAGATTGAGGAATTTGCTAAGATAATTGCAATTGCTGATGTGTATGATGCGATGACCTCAAATAGACGTTACCGTAACGCAATATGTCCATTTGATGTTGTTGAGAATTTTGAACGGGATGGTTTCTTAAAATACGATCCCGGTTATCTAATGGTATTCATGGAACGGATTGTACAGTCCTATATGCATAATATTGTTCGTCTGAACGATGGCCGTGAAGGTGAAGTAGTCATGATTAACAAGCTCGCGCTATCTAGACCGGTAATCCGTATTGGAAATGATTTCGTGGATTTGTCCAAAGAACATAAATTAACGATTGAGGCTGTTATATAAATGATTTATGAAGTGTGTTGCGATTATAACTACTAAATAATAAATTAAATATATCCCTTGTTCCATGTATCATTAGGATACTTGGAGCAAGGAATATTTGTTATGTTGCAAAGCAGCATCAGTACCTACGAACTCCACACAGTGGTGTAGACTCCTTGCTCTTTAGAGCATAGGCGATATTGTAATCATAGATTTAGGCCTGCGAGCAAGTTGCAGACATGGACAGCTAGTACGGGTAACACGAATGAAATCAGCACATGAGTTGTAGGTGTACATAAAATCAGATAAATACATACTGCACAAGAATCATATAAAGAAGAGAGCCACCGCCAATGCTTAAGAGATCATTCTTCTTCCACAGATGAAGTATTATTATTACCACAATGCTAATAATCTCAGGAAGGGCATGGGAACCGTTAATTAATGATGCATCCTTTAAACAGTAAATTACCAATAAACCAATCATTGTGTAAGGAAGGACATCGGCTAAATATTTTATATATTTGGGGATTTCCTTCTTTTCGGGAAACAGGACAAAAGGCAGGGTCCTAGTAATAACCGTTCCCAGAGCCACAAGTCCAAGGAAGATTAATAAATAACCAGTGGAATAGTTCATCAGCACTTCCTCCCTTCCAGTGGAGATCTTAAGCAGGTTACCGTCAGAAGGATGAAGATCATTGAAGGAACGATGAAATCTGAGGCTCCAAAGATTAATCTGCAGATAATTGAGCCGGTTATGCCAATCAATGCTGGTAGGTGGTTTTGTGTGGATTTCCACTGATTGATAAATATAACTACAAAAAGTGCAGTTAGGACAAACTCGATTCCTTTGGTATTTAGTTCAAATATCGTACCTATAATTCCACCAAGGAGGGATCCGGCTATCCAATAGCTATGGTCTAGAATTGAGATAAAAAATAAAAACCATTTACGATCAATTCCCTTTGGCGGCTCTGTTGAACATACCAGTGAGAAGGTTTCATCTGTCAGGGAGAATATCAGATAGGGCTTCAGACTGCCTGTGCCTCGGTATTTTCCCAGCATAGAGATACCATAAAATAAATGTCTGGCATTAACCATCAGCGTTATCAAAAATCCATTGACAGGATTAACGCCCTGAGTCAGCAGAGCTACCATTAAAAACTGCATGGAACCGGCATAAATAAAGGTGCTGGACAAGGCAGTCCAGTAAAGAGCATAGCCCTGGCTGTCCATCAGGATGCCAAAGGCGGCACCAAGAATTATATATCCGGTAAGAACAGGTATAGTATGTGGAAGAGCAGCCCGAAGGGCTGCCTTTTTTGTTGTCATTTGTAATACTCCTTTGTAAGTAACTAATAGTAATTATATCAGAATAAAAAAGCACAATAATTTGAGGTTATATTGTCGGTAATGCCGCGGAGCCGGCATAAATCGGCTTAAAATCTTCGCTATCCAAGCAGAGAAATCCGGAGAATTGGCTTATGATCTGTTCAAAACATACTTTTATTGTGGGTAAGTCTTCTTCTGCCAGATTGATGGCGAAAATGGAGTTTATATTACGGTTTCTAACAAAGGCGGCATCCGAAGGGTCCTTGAAATTAATATCAAGGGGTTCAAAATCAATGGTATTCTGGCTTACCAGTTCTAACTCAAGTACATTCATTTCCTCCCAAAGCTCAACCGTAATGCCCTTGAAATCCTTAAGGAGCTCGGCTAAATCCCGTGCCTTTAACGTGGACGGCGTCATATATAGTAGGTCAAGATATTTTTTATCGGGTTTACTGCTAACTTTAGTTTGCTTCTTATTTGCCATCGTTACTTCCTTTCAAATACATTTTCATTGATAATAAGTAGCTTAATGTTCAAGTATGAATTATAATACAGGAAACCTTAAAATGCAAATTCTATTAATTTGTTAGCGTATCATATTTATACAGATATTTATACAGTTAATCACCTAAACTCCCCGAGGAATTGGCAAGCCAATTCCTCGGGGAGTTTTAGGCATTATTTACAATAATTATTCTAACTGTTGTCACCTTGATTTAACACTCCATTAAGAAAAGTACTGGGATACTGGGTTTTGCACTGCCTACATTCAATGAAGGTACGGGTGTCCTTCTGCTCACGTTTATCGTATAGGTAGGACATAAACTCCTCTGAATTATTAAGTCCTGGAGCATCAGAGTCTATCACATAGGAGTAGACATAACTAGCCTCGTATCTCATAACCAGGTCACTGCTTCGGCAAATTGGACAGAAATAGTCTTCGGATTTCATTATTGAGTAACCTCCTTATAACCGCTTGTACTTTATGCAACGGGTTATGTATAAATGATTGCTCAAAATGCGATAAACTATACGCAGTTTTTTATTGATTAGAATTTTACACCTTAATCGTAATAGGAGATTTCTACCTATCACATAAAAAACACTCTGCGAGTACTTTTTCTTATATTTTACCCGAGGACTCCGGTATGCTCCAGCAAAATCCTAACACCCATAATAATTAGGATAAGCCCACCGGTTAATTCAGCCTTTGCCTTAAAAAACGAACCAAACACGCTTCCGACCCAAACTGCGAACATGGA
>DATESP010000288.1:0-7136 GCA_035270645.1 Mobilitalea sp.
CCTTGATAAGGGGACCGCGTCCAGCTTTATTGGTTCCCCAAAGTTTAATTGCGGTTCCTGCATTTTTAGCTGGTATCTTAATCGTGAAATTACCTTCATCATCAATAGTGCCTTCATAGGTCTTCTTATCAATACTGGCAAAAATTCTTGTCTGAGTCTGAACCACCTTCGGAGGGGCCTTTAAAAATACCTTTGGAATTGGCTTTTCCTTTGTAGTATCGGCTATGATGTCTGTAGAATCAGTTACTACCTCTGCAGTATCAGCTATGTACTCCACAGCTTCTACTACTGGTTCAACATAATCCAGAAGTTCAATTTTTCCAGTAATAATTGTATCTCCCTCTATAATAGGATTAACCTCTGGTGCATCTGGTGCTGTCTTTACAATCATCGTTTCGAAGACATCACTGGCTCCTGCAATATTGACAGCCTGAATGGCAATTGCCGTACCAGAGACATCCCTATCTGTGATGAAGGTATATACATATTGGTTGCTTATCTCATCCAGCTTATATTCTTTGGCTAAGTAAGTCTTCTTTCCAATAGTTAATATAACCTCACAGTCCTTGTCTGCAACTACTTGAACTTCTTTGTCAGTATTAGCTACCGGCGTAAGTAATGTAGGCGCATCAGGTATGCTAGGAAGTACAACGGTTTTATTAGCTCTTCGTATCTTACCGTCAGAGAACCTTGCCATGGCATAAATTGTAGTACCAGGCTCCAGGCTACCCTCTAGATAATGTCTGAATTTAAACAGATGGTCAGTATCAATTTGATATATAGTATTAGTAAAGGTTTCATTATCATTCGAGCAAATTGCCAGATAAACCATACCACCATCATAATAAAATCCTGATATAAGATTAGAATTAACGGTCACGCGGTTAACAATAAGGTTATCAGATGACTCTGATATATAGTTTTCGATGTTCTCTACGATAACCTCGGTTCCATAACTGTAACGTGTTTTACCATTCTTTGTATCCGATGCTGTTACTGTTAGAGGCTGACCTGCCTGAAGTTGATCTGTAAACTGTAAAGTAAAATTGCCGTCCTTATCTGTCTTTGTTGTGTAGATACTTTCTCCCACGGTCAGCGTAATATTGTACACTTTCTTTACTCCAGAGGGAACGTAACCAGCGATAGATTTCTCTATGTTACTGACATCGTATACAACAGGCGCATTCGGAGCAATTTCCTGAACTTTAACGGTGTTAACTCTGCTATTTCTGGAAAGATGGTCGATATTATATATCTGTATTGTTGATCCGGCTTCCAGATGAGGTAGATTTATAAAATAATATCCGCTATCCCCTATTTCACTAAAGACCTCTACAATCTCCAATTCAGCCTTATAGATTTCCTTATTATTCTCGTATAACTCTCTTCCGCCATTCTCAGATACATATACCTTATCACCTATAATCGCAATTACCGATGCATCGCTATCATTTGTGTCTCCATTAAGGTAATTCACGTTATTGTAAACAGGATTAATAGTCGGCTGATTCGGTCCTGTTCTTTTTACTGGGATTAAGACACGTTCGCTTTCGAGACCCTTTACCTCATCCTTAATATATACCCTAACCACTGTTCCAGATGGTTGTGATGGCATGGGGTAAGAAAATTTCCCAGCTATGTTGACCTTAGCCTCATAAATTCCGGTATAGGCTTCAAACACAATCGTAGTATTCGGTTCAGCTTTTCCGGATATTTTAGTCTTACGGTTCGTGTAGGTGTCAATGACCGGTCTTGCGAGAAGATTACTGTTAAAATTATCGATTATCAGTTTCCTAGTCGATTTATTACCATATATATCCTCAGCATAGATTGAATAAATGCCGTTCTCATAGATAGTAATTGGCTTTCCTAAGGCGTCCTTTGCAGCCGCCCACCCAGTGAAATCTAAATCATATTCTCCACTCATCACTCTCAGATACTTAATCTCAGATTTATCAGCTACATGAACTACCAAATCATATGAGCTGGCAGTTACGCTTGTAACCAGAGGAACAGCAATGATATTTGGAGCAATATTATCTTCATTCTCATCTGGATAGGAAGCAACATAGTAACGGTATTGCTCCTTCTGGGTCAGAAACTCCTTATACCATTGAGTCTCTTTTATTAATTTATCTGCATAGTATGGCACCTTTATCAGAAACTGGTATCCTCTAGGTAAGCTTACTCTCCAGTTATAGTCTAACTGCGGTTGGATATCTCCGCTATTCGATACCAATTTAATATATTTACTTAATACTGTCTGGCTCCGAATAAAACCATTTAAAACAACCTGCTTCTCGATTCCCTTATTCGCATCCATGGGTTTGGTTATCTTGTCGGTTGCTAAAACAAAAACTGCATTATCTTGAACTGCCTCACCGTTATATGTGATACTCTTAATTCTGTATGTACTGTTAATCCTGTTCCCAGAGATATCATACCGTGGCTTAGCAGAAGGATTTATGACATAGTCTATGCCATCAAAGACATAGAAGTTACTCCAATCGTCTAGCCACTCTTCGGCAATCAGGGATTTCAAATCTTTATCCTTCATAAGCTCTGACATATTTATGTCTGTCCAAGCATTAGTACCTTGGGTTGTTTCATAAGCGCTAGCTGACCATTCCAGCCATTCCCTTAACTGGAAACCAGTAATCGTATAAAGATATATATAGCTATTGTAGGGTTGAATCGTAGTTAAGTTAGATTCAGTAATTTGGTTTTTAATATTAATAAAGTCATTAGGAGAATTTATGCCGTAACTAGCATATGTAGAAGCTGCTATGACAGGATAGTCCTTATATGTTTTACCTGTTGTATTGATATAATTCATAGCATAATGAATCTTGGAATTATTTAACAACTGTATTGCTGTATTGTCACCCAACAATCCATAAAAATTCTGAATTACATCTTCCTTATCCAGCGTCCCTATAATATCAGTCGAGTATAGAGATAATTTTTCTTCCCAATCGCCATATAATACTGACAACTCTCTATCTTCTATTATGTTTTTGGCGGCAACCATCCTTATCTCCGACTTACGATCAGTGATTTCAAGAGAATCCTCTGAGACCTCTAGTTTTAAGTTAACCACACCTATGGCCTTACCGCGGTTTCCAGCCATTATTACGTTCTTCCCATTCATAAGGTAAGTCTCCTTATCAACATTAGGAAGCTTATAATATGGAGAAGTCATATCTTGGGTTGGAAATAGATTATGCTCATGACCGCAGACAACAACATCTATTTCCGGTATTTTACTCAATGCATAAGCCACATTCTTAAAGTTTAGTTCCGGGTTCTCAGGACCGATTCCGGTATGGGATAGGGCAATTATTATATCTGCACCCATTTCCTTTAGCTTAGTTGCCTGAGTCTGTGCGTTTGCCACCATATCTTCAGTTTTTAGGATTCCTGCATAGCTGTGGGTTTTTGCTGTTAATGTGGGTATGGTCTGACCAATAATGCCTATTTTAACCTCAACTATATTCCCTAAAGAGGTCTTAGCATTTCTGGTAATGAGCATGTTTTCTAAAAAGGGATAATCACCAGTCTTGGACTCAGTTACATTGGACACTACAGTGATGTCCTTAAGTCCCGAGCCAGTCAACTGTCTCTGAATATAATCATATCCATAATCGAAATCATGATTACCAAGAGTTATAGCATCATACCCTATTCTTGCCATCGCCTGATAAATAGGTTGAATTTCCTCCTGATTCTCAGAAAATATATACTCAGTAGTATAATCAAAAAGAACATCACCAGCATCGACTGTTATTGTATTCTCCTGAGGCAATTCATCTCTGGTCTGAGCAATCAAATTCATCACTCTAGCCAGACCTCCGTTATTATAATCTACTCCCTGTTCATAATCCTTGCTGTTAAGCTGTCCATGGAGGTCTGTTGTACCGATAATTCTTATATCAACAGTCTCAGACTCTCTCCGAGCTGCTTCTACATTGTCCATTCTATATGCACTACTACTTAATAGCAGACCAAACAGCACAGCTGCTACAGCTAGTATCCCTGAAATTCCTGGTGTTTTTGCAATTCCTTTTATCTTCCGTGGGTAATAATTTATTCTTTTCTTCTTCATTCTCTCTCCTTATTAGCAAAAAAGACTGAAGCAAGTATTCTGTATCTTGCGATAATTGAATACGCTACAGTCCTTATTTACAATATTAGTCAACATTGCCAGCGATTCACATCCTAGCTAAATTCTATGAAACTAATAAGTCAAAAGAATGGCAAAAAGCTTACGAAAAACTTAATTATATTGGTACTATTGTACCATGGTGCTATTTCTGTATACCCAAAAGGTCCTGATTAATTATCGGCTGGATCAATTCCAGAATACGTGCTGTCTGGTCTATAAGGTAGAGATAACCAAATAATGCCTCCAGACCAGTGGCAGTTCGATACTCCACGATTCCCGCATTCTTAGCTGAGGTGAAGGACTTCGCATTCCTACCCCTTTTATATACAGTCAGCTCTTCCTCAGTAAGCTTGTCCTGTATTTGATGAAAAAGCTCAGCCTGGGCTGTAGCCTGAACCTGCTTAGTTACCTGTCTATGAAGCTTATTTACAGGAGCATTGCCACCCTCAATCACCAGTGTTCGTATAATAAGGTCATAAATAGAATCACCGATATAAGCAAGAGCAAGCGGGGAATAGGTCTTGATATCCGTATTCGGAAGCTTCCATAACCTTCTAATGCTATCAGCAAATGTCATACTGCTATTAATATCCATTAGCTCCTTCTCCATCTTACTCCTTCTCTCGTATCTTCTAATATAATGCCCTTATCCAGTAACAGGTTCCTTATTTGATCAGACATTGCAAAATCCTTATTCTTTCTTGCTGTCTGTCTGTCCTCAATCAGCTTCTCTATGTCCGCATCAAGTAGCTCTTCCTCTTGATGGGCTTCCAGTCCTAGAATACCGCATAGGCGAAGAAGCTTATCATAAATTACCTTCACAAATGCTTTACTGCTTTCCCCACTGCAGTTAGTATTAGCGAGCCGCACCAGTTCGAAGATAGCTGTTACAGCATCTGCTGTATTAAAATCATCGTCCATGGAGGCATCAAATTTTTCCTGTAATGCATCTGCCTCCAAAAGTATAGCTTGTTCCTCTGCATATAGAGTTGCAATCTTGTTTGCATTATCCTCAAGAAGATATTCCAGCTGTCTTGCTGCATTAAGAATTCTCTCAAGAGAATTTTTTGCAGCCTCCATAAGTTCACGACTGAAATTAAGCGGACTGCGATAATGAACCGTCAGCATGAAGAAACGTAGCACCTGTGCCGGATATTGTTCACAGATGTCTCTGACAGTGAAGAAATTCCCATCTGATTTGGACATCTTCTTGTTATCAATATTTAGAAAGCCATTATGCATCCAGTATCTGGCAAAGGTTTTCCCTGATACCGCCTCACTCTGGGCTATCTCATTTTCATGATGAGGAAAAATTAAGTCTTCTCCGCCACCATGGATATCAATCTGCTCACCAAGGTATTTATTACTCATAACCGAGCATTCAATATGCCAACCCGGTCGGCCCTCGCTCCAAGGCGAGGTCCAGAAAGGTTCCCCCTCTTTCTTAGGCTTCCAAAGGACAAAATCCAAGGAATCCTCCTTCTCTTCGCTAACAGCTATCCGGATACCGGATTCTAGATCATCTATATTTTTCTTAGAAAGCTTTCCATATTCCTTAAAGCTTCTGGTCTTGTAGTATACTGTTCCATTCTTTTCATAAGCATGACCTTTTTCAATCAAGGTTGAAATCATCTGTATCATACCGTCGATCTCTTCTGTGGCTTTGGGATTACAGGTGGCATCTTGAATATTAAGTGCCTTAGTATCTGTCATGAATTCCTTGATATATCGCTCAGTAATCTCGCTTACTTCGACATCCTCCTCAATTGCCTTCTTTATTATCTTATCATCTACATCAGTAAAGTTCGTTACAAAATTGACTTCATAGCCCTTATATTCGAAGTATCTCCTGACGGTATCAAATACGATAACCGGTCTTGCATTTCCTATATGGATAAAATTATATACAGTAGGTCCACAAACATACATACGGACCTTTCCTTCTTCAATCGGTACAAACTCTTCTTTTTTCTGGGTCAATGTATTATATATTCTCATCATAATTACCATACCTTTCTTAATAGCTCGCAGGATGCTACTTTACAGCATCACTAATCTATTTCCCTTTAATCATCTTCTCTATTTTATCTAGTCGCTCGTAAAGTGTCTTCAGCTCACCCTTCAAACAGTCATTCTCTTTCTTAAGAGCCCCCATATCCTTCTGCAGCGGATCTGGGTAATGAACCTGATCCATGTCTTCTCTGGGTATCTTTATGTTATCTCTCTTAACAATTCTTCCTGGAACACCAACAACGGTAGAGTTTGGAGGAACCTCCGAAAGTACCACAGAGCCTGCACCTATCTTAGAATTCTCACCTACTGTAAAGGAACCGATAACCTTAGCTCCTGCACTAATCATAACATTATTGCCAATAGTGGGATGTCGTTTTCCTTGCTCTTTGCCGGTTCCTCCTAGTGTCACACCCTGGTAAAGAGTGACATTATCTCCGATGATAGCCGTCTCTCCGATTACTACTCCGATACCATGATCAATAAACAATCCCCGTCCAATCGTAGCTCCGGGATGGATCTCTATACCGGTCTTTCTGGCAGTCCTTTGTGAATACCATCTTGCCAATAGATAGTGTTCTTTTTTGTAAAGGCGATGTGCTATCCTAAAACGAATGATAGCTTTAAAGCTTGGATATAGGAATACCTCAAGTGGTGTCTTAATAGCCGGATCCCTTTCCTTTATGATTTGCATTTCTTCCTTAATATATTTGAAAAAACCCATTAATTCTCCCCCCTCAAAGATGACATATTTTTATACAAAAAACACCGCCCCAGTATAGAGGCGGTGAAATACGCGGTTCCACTCTATTTGTATGCCTGAATAAACTCTACGGCATAATCTCATACAGATAACGGCTGCTACCGTGTTCAGCTAAATTATTTCACTGAACCAGCTCCTGGATGCACTTCCCTCATATTTTCGTAAAGAATGCTTTCAGCCGGTGGCATTCTATCTCTG
>DATESP010000289.1:0-24678 GCA_035270645.1 Mobilitalea sp.
GCAATAGGGAAGGTCGTAATCTTCTCATCCTTAAGTCTCACCAGTGTTTCCGGAGAGGTGCTGATTAGTTGTAGATCGTCATTTTGCATGAATACCATATAGGGAGAGGGATTGGTCGTCCTGAGCACCCTATATGCTCCCAACAAATCATCATTATATTCGCTCTCAAAACGTCTTGAGACAACCGCCTGGAATATATCACCATTTACGATATACTCCTTGGTTTTTGTCACCATATGGAGAAATTCCTCCTTCGAAATATTACAGGAAAACTCAGGTTTGCTCAAAGTATTATTTCGAATCGGTTGTACTGGATCATGGATAAGTCGATTAATATTCTCAATGCTCGATAAAGCCCTACCGTAATTTTCCATAATCTTATCTGTCTTCATATTAACAACTATATTGATCTTTTGTTTTAGATGATCGTAGGCAATTATCTTATCAAAGAGCATCAAGTCAAAATCATTGAATTCACTTTCTCTTAGAGTTAATACCGGTTCCGTGTAGCCAATCATCCCATAAGCAAAATATCCTACCAATCCTCCCGTAAACGGTGGCATCCCCGCCATCTTAGGTGCCTTATAATCTTCCAGAAGTTTCTTCAATACTTCATATGGTTTATCAGTATGGATATCTTTTTTCCCACCATTATCAATCGTAAGTATCCCATTTTTGCAGGTCACATGGACAGTCGGATCATAGCCTAGAAATGAATATCTTCCCCACTTCTCACCACCCTCAATACTTTCTAGAAGAAAGTATCTCTTACTAATCTGTGATAGCTTTCTCAGTAAGGTAATCGGTGTAATGATATCTGCATATATTTCTTTACTTATTGGTATAATGCTGTACTCCTTGGCAAGATCTTCAATTTCATTACAATTAGGAATAATCATAGCTTTCACCTTATTTCCATTGATGGAATGAAAATATCCTTTCTTATATTTTAGAATTATCTCTTGCTTTAGAAGGACTCACACTTTACTGCATTAAAAAAAGCCTCTGCCCCTGCAAATTATACAGGGACAAAAGCTATAGCTTCTGCGGTACCACCCAGTTTGACGTATTATAATACGTCCACTCATTTTGCATACCATCATATGCATCCCACTGATAACGGACAGGATTCCCGTAAGCACCTACTCTCCAAGGATTTCAAGCTTCCCTCACAAGACCATTCAGAAAAATCTTTGTAACCGCACTCACACCAACGGCGGCTCTCTGTATACAAACAATAATTCTTACTTTTCTTGTTCAACGGTTTAATGTATTAAACGAATTATATCAATACAACATAATCATGTCAAGAATATTTTTCAAAGAAATAATAAAAATATTTTTCAAAGAAATATTAAGAATCAAAGAAACACTAAATATTTTCATAATTAACATTAAAACAGAGTATTAACTTACACCTTGATTTTTAACTCAAGACTTAAGCTATCACATACTGATACAGAAATTAACGCTTCAAATGCTGAAATAATACTGCCTTACTATAAATAAAATTGATTGAAATAACACCGACTTATGATGAATTAAAGTTGACAATAGAAAGCATATAAGCTATATTATATTCACTAATTAGATGAAAATAATGTAAAACAGATTCTCAGAACTTGGAGGAAAATATGATTAAAAAAGTAGCTGTTCTTATGGGAAGCGATAGTGACCTACCGATTGTAAAAAATGCCATCAATACCTTGAAGAGCTTCAATATCCCTGTTGAAGTTCATGTATATTCTGCTCACCGGACACCCAAGCAGGCTTGTGATTTTGCCTCAAATGCAAAGGCTAATGGTTTTGGAGTCATCATCTGTGCAGCAGGAAAAGCCGCACATTTAGCTGGAGTGATCGCTGCTCATACAATCCTTCCAGTAATCGGTATTCCGATTAAAGCTTCTGTACTTGATGGAATGGATGCACTGCTTGCTACGGTACAGATGCCAAAGGGTATTCCAGTTGCCACAGTTGCTATCGATGGAGCTGATAATGCAGGAATACTTGCTGCTCAAATTCTAGCTGTCTATGATGATGAATTGGCCACGAAATTAGATGCTATGAAATTAGCTATGACCAAGGATGTCTTAGATAAGGATGAAAAACTTCAGACCGAGATAGAAAAATATTGATTTGACAGTAAATTTGATATAAATTGAAGGCCATCTATTGCTTATCACAATGGATGGCCATTTTAATAATTCTATATAATATTACCGCTATTGATAACGATATTCCTTTGACAAGCTGATTACATCTATTAGACGTATATCTCTGGAAGAACTTCCAACCTGGATTTCAAACTCCCCAGGTTCTGTTCTAAAGGAATGGATTTCAGTATCATAGAAGCCAAAAGCCCGTTTAGATAGAGTAAATAAGACTTTGCTCTCTTCTCCGGCTTTTATATGTACCTTGATAAACTCCTTTAATTCATGAGCAGGCCGTTCTACAGAAGCCACCTTATCAGCGACATAGACTTGGACAACTTCAGCTCCGTCCATAGCTCCAGTATTCTTAATTATAAGCTCAACCTGTACCTGAACCTCATCAGAATCCTGTTCATCTACATACACTTTGAGGTCTCTATATTCAAATGTTGTGTAAGATAATCCATGTCCAAACGCATACTCCGGCTCTATATCACGTGAGTCATAATAACGGTAACCAACAAAGAGTCCATCATGATAGGTTACCGATTTCTCTAGTCCAAATTCACCAAGCTTAATTGCCGGCGAATCCGAAAGGCTTCTGGGCATCGTCTCAGGTAACTTACCAGAAGGATTCACATCTCCTAACAATACCTCTGCCAATGCATTTCCACCCTCCATACCTGCATACCAACTCCAGACGATAGCTTTTGCCTTATCTGACCAGCTACTCATCTCAACCGGTGAACCTGCCATTAACACAATTACTGCATTGGGGTTAACCTCAAGGATTGCCTCTATCAGTTCCCCTTGTCCATAGGGCAGCTTCATATCCTTACGGTCATTTCCCTCCACATCATAATCATGGTTTAAACCACCGAAGAATATTACCTCATCATTTTCAGCTGCCAGAGCAACTGCTTCTTTAAATAGCCTAGCACTCTGTATCTGTTGTATTCTCTGTAGTTCCTTATCACGTTCCACCTCTGTCATATTTTCCAGACTATGCACTTGCCAGTTCTGTTCATTTTCTTGCTTATCAGGAACAAAATACCCCTGCGCAAATTTTATATCTACATTTCCACCGAGGTTTATCTTTAAGCCCATAAGAGGAGATATTTCATAGAGGGCTTTAATTTCAGCACTTCCACCACCGTTTGAGTGGAGCTGAACCGCATTCTGACCAATCACTGCAAGCGTCTTCACGTTCTTTCTCTTGAGTGGTAGGCGTTCTTCCTCATTTTTAAGTAAAACTATCGATTCTCTAGCTGCATAGAGTGCCGCCTTATGATGCTCTGATGTATTATAGCATCCGGCTTTACGGTTATTTCTTGCTTCACCCAGCATATTTAGGCGGAGCAAAAGACGTAAGATGTTTTTTATTTTCTTATTAATTAATTCTACACTAATTTCCCCTCTATTTACTGCTCTAAGAAGAGGGTTGGCCATAAAATAATCATCAAAATCTGATGTAACTGACATTTCAATGTCAAGACCTGATTCTGCGGCGCTGGTTGTATCATGGACTGCACCCCAGTCAGAAATAATGGTACCATCATAACCCCACTCTTCACGTAGAATCTCAGTCAAGAGATATTTACTCTGGGAACAATGCTCACCGAAAAGCATATTATATGCACCCATAAGTGTATGACTTTCGCCCCTATCAATCGCTGCTTTGAACCCAGGGAAGTAAATCTCTCTCAAAGTTCGTTCATCAATATAAGTATCCATCCATAGACGGTTGGTTTCTTGGTTGTTTGCAGCAAAATGCTTGACGCAGGCGGCAACATCGCTTTCCTGTATCCCCTTGATTAATGGGACTACTAGCTCTTCAATCAGTATTGGATCCTCACTCATATATTCAAAATTTCTACCACAGAGTGGGCTTCTCTTTATATTTATGCCTGGAGCTAAAATTATATCTTTACCACGGCCTCTGGCCTCTGCTCCCAGTACCTGTCCTGTTTGATATGCCAGCTCCCTGTTCCAGGTCGCTGCCAAAGCACTATTGCTAGGCAAATAGGATACCAAATCAAAGGAGTAACCAACCTCCTTCCAGGATTCTATTGCAAATTCCTTTCTTACACCCATCGGCCCGTCGGACATTTTAATAGGTGGAATACCAAGCCGTTCCACTCCTCCTGTCTGGAATATTCCTTCTCCATGGATCATGGCTATCTTCTCTTCGAGCGTTAACTCAGATAAGATTTCATCAATTCTTGCTTCATCTACCTTTTTCATCGTCTCAAACCTTTCTGTATATCGTAATAGTTGTAAAAAGAGTAAAGTCATCTTGTTGTTAGAGCTAACGTGCTACTTAGTTTAAATATATCGTAACTGTTCAGTGCCTTCGCAGTTACATTTGCACTACAAAATGGATAAAATACATCCATTTTGGCGCTGACTCACTCGAATCCACTGCGTGATTCTCGGGGGTTCAGAATAGTTACAATATATCATCCTAATATGTGGATAGCAAGCACAAATGTAGCTTACTTGTGCTTACCTGTATCTGATACCTTCAACAGTCTACCACCGATGGGAGTGGTCTTCATTGCTTCTAAGACTATATTACCTTTTCCGTTTAATATTTCGATAAAGGTCAATGAATCTAGTACTGAGATTATGCCGATATCATCTGCATTTATTCCTTCAATATTAGAAATAACACCAACAAAATTAGTCGCCCTAAGCTTTTTATTCTTGCCTGCATTGAAACGCAGTTTCATAATCTGCTTATCCATCTTTGCGCCTTTCGCTTTCTTAAGAACAGGAGCCAGCTCTTTTTTGACCTCAAAGGCAGCCTTATACTCTGCTACCATCTCATTATCTGGAACAGCTATACAAGTTATTTCAAAGCCAATAAATGTTTCAATCTCAGCTATCAATCGAAGTTCACGTTTGTTAGCAAAGCTAATTGCCTTCCCCTTCAGACCTGCTCTTCCAGTCCTTCCTGTACGATGGACATAAGCTTCCTTTTCAAGAGGAAGATCATAATTAATTACCAATGTAACATTCTCTATATCAATTCCTCTAGCTGCTACATCTGTAGCGACAAAATAGCGAAAAACACCCCTTCTGAAATCCTCCAGTGCCTCCAAGCGATCCTTCTGTTCCATACCTCCATGTATCTTTCTGCATCGATAGCCAAGGTTAACTAGACGTACAAATACCTGATCAACTTGATCCTTCGTATTACAAAATATGATACAACTATCAGGGTTCTCTATGACAGTCACCGCGGTAAGTAAGGCAAACTTCTCATCCTCATCGATTTTGTACATAAAATGATCAATTTTATCTACCGATATTCCAGTTGACTCCACTTCAATATTTAAAGGGTTTTTCATGTGCCTCATGGCCAGGCTCTTTACCTTATCAGGCATAGTAGCTGAAAATAACATAGTCATCCGAATTCTTGGTAGCTCTTTGATAATCTCTTCAACCTGCTCGATGAAGCCCATACGAAGCATCTCATCAGCTTCATCAATCACAAGGTAGGATATCTGATTCAAGTTTAATGTTCCCCTCTCCAAATGATCTATAATCCGTCCCGGGGTGCCTACTATAACATGGGTCTTCTGTTTTAATTCGCTTATTTGTATTGAGATTGGTTGTCTACCATATACAGCCGTAGCCTTAATACGCTTAAGCCTGCCAAAGTTTGTGATATCCTCTTTCACCTGAACAGCAAGCTCCCTAGTCGGGACCAGTATTAATGCCTGCGGCTTATTTTCTAGCCAAGTAATGGATTCACAGATTGGAATCCCATAAGCTGCTGTCTTTCCACTTCCAGTCTGGGATCTGACAATCAGATCCTGTTTATCAAGAACAAGAGGTATGACCTTCTGTTGAACCTCTGTTGGAATATTATAGCCTAAACTTTTTAAAGCATTTGCGATCTCTTCACTGAATTCATACTCATTAAAACTATTGTTACCCATTCTTCATCCTCTTCCAAAATGAGATATTGCTAATTGTTATATTTAACTTTCGCAATATCTCTTTTACATTTACATTTATTTTTTACATAATTAAATCCAATTCTGTCTGAAGTTGCTTTAGATCATTTCGAATACTGATTTTTTGAGGACATAAGGTCTCGCATTGTCCACATTCAATACAGTTATTAGCCTTAGCTTTGACATCAATATCATTTGACCAAAGCCATTTTGTCTCTTCTACATTATTATACATCCCATGACTATTCCATATACGGAAATTCCCCGGTATATCCACTCCAGCAGGACATGGCATACAATATGAGCAGGAAGTACATCCATTTTTAACTCCTTTTTTAAGTACCTCCACAGCAGCCTGAACAGCTTTTTGTTCTACCTCGTTTAATTCTTTAAAATCATTAAATGTATCTAGGTTATCAGACACCTGTAATTCCGTAGTCATTCCGCTTAATACGAGCTTGACATTAGGAAGCGACGCAACGTAACGAAGTGCCCAGGAAGCCATACTCTTATCAGGTGCGATTTTATTAAAATGCTTAGCAGCGCTCTCAGGAAGCTTTGCCAAGGAACCGCCCTTAACCGGCTCCATAATAATTAAAGGCACATTTAATTTCTCTGTTAGCTCATATCCCTTCATACCAGCTTGATTCTCCGTATCTATATAGTTAAGCTGAATCTGGCAAAAATCCCAGTCCCGGAACTTAAGTATGTGCTCGAAGGCATCATAACCATCATGGAAGGAAAATCCGATATACCGAATCTTACCTTCAGCCTTAAGTCTATCTAGGAATTCTAGTATTCCAAGACTGACCATGCGGTCAAAAGACTCACGACCTATGGCATGAATCAAATAAAAATCCACATATTCCTTATGTAGTCTGTCAAGCTGCTCTTTAAATATTCGTTCTGCATCATCAACTGACTTCACCAGCCATTGAGGCAGCTTGGTAGCGAGGAAATATGAGTTTCGATCATATTTATCTAAAGCTTCTCCAATGAAACTCTCACTTGCACCATCATGATAATTATAAGCGGTATCAAAATAATTAACCCCATTCTTGTATGCCGTATCAATCATCTGTTCTGACTTAACCTTATCAATACTCCCGTCCTTATGCTTGGGGAAACGCATACATCCAAAGCCTAACAAAGATGTCTGTATTCCTAGCTTTCCCATATTCCTATATTCCATATAATTTACCTCGTTCCCCTTGAATTATTCCATCATTTCATATCTAGTACTTATTACATAAATCTTAACATATTTTAAAGGTAAAGCATAGAGCTAGTTCATATAATATTGCAGACATTCATGTATTTCGTTACTGTTCACTCGTACCTCGTTCATAGCAACAATTATGCACACAAAGTGCAAAAGAGCGCTTTGGCGCATGAAGTTCTCGGGTTTTACTTGCGTAAAACACCTCGCGCTGACTAACGAGTGAACCGTAACTGTATTTCTACAATATATGACATCTACATGATTTTTGTAGGAAGATATTTTTCTGCAATATAAGCGTCTACATAAATTTAGTGTGAAGATGTTTTTCTTCACACTAAATATTAAAATTCTAAAAAATATTTATGAATCCTTAGGTCAGAAGTTAGCTCAGGATGGAATGATGTGACTAACATATTCTTTTGCCTGGCAGCCACGATATTACCCTGCACCCGTGCCAATATCTTTACTCCGGCTGCTTCATTAACGCTTTCAATATAAGGAGCCCGGATAAAGGTCATCGGTATAGTGGCGTCAATTCCTTCAAATTCTCCATCTGTCTGGAAGCTTCCAAGCTGGCGTCCATAAGCGTTTCTCCTGACTCTAATATCCATAGTACCAAGGTATCTGTTATCGTCATTTGAAAGATTCTTTGCCAGAAGGATCATTCCTGCACATGTACCAAATACCGGTAGACCCATCTCTATCTCCTGTCTTAAATCATCAAAAATATCAAGCTCTGTGATCAGTTTTCCCATGACAGTACTCTCACCACCAGGGAGAATTATACCGTCCATGGATTGAGAAAGCAGATCCATCTTTTGTCTGATTTCTATGGCTTTCACATCAAGCCTTCGCAGTATATCTATATGCTCTGCAAATGCACCTTGTACTGCGAGTACACCAATCCTTTTCCTCATAGCTCCCACCATACTTACCCTTTGAATTAATATGTACCATTACACTCAAACTTATTGCTGTTATATACCTCTACTAGCCATTAATAAATCGATTTCCTGTTCGTTAATCCCAACCATAGCCTCCCCCAGATCCTCGGATAACTCGGCTAACAGCTTGGCATCATTATAATTAGTGACTGCTTTGACAATTGCCTGTGCTCTCCGAGCAGGATTACCAGATTTAAAAATCCCTGAGCCAACAAATACTCCTTCTGCACCGAGCTGCATCAATAATGCCGCATCAGCAGGAGTTGCAACACCACCGGCTGCAAAGTTAACGACCGGAAGCTTACCGTTAACATGAACAAACTCTGCCAAGTCATAAGGAACCTGAAGCTCCTTTGCAGCCTGAAACAATTCATCCTCCCGAATATTCTGCAGTTGTCTGATCTGCTTCATTATTAGTCTTAAGTGGCGGACTGCCTGAACTACATCCCCAGTGCCTGGTTCTCCCTTGGTTCTTATCATTGAAGCACCTTCACTGATTCTTCTTAGGGCTTCGCCCAGGTCCTTGGCACCGCAGACAAATGGTACGTCAAATCTAGTCTTGTTAATATGATAGGTGTCATCAGCTGGTGAAAGCACTTCACTCTCATCAATATAGTCTATCTCTATTGCCTGCAATATCTGTGCTTCAGCAAAATGCCCAATTCGAACCTTAGCCATAACTGGGATGGATACTGCGTGCTGAATACTCTTAATCATAGCTGGGTCACTCATTCTTGACACTCCACCGGCTGCCCTGATATCTGCAGGTATTCGTTCCAAAGCCATGACTGCACAAGCACCTGCCTCCTCTGCAATCCTCGCTTGTTCAGGTGTGGTCACATCCATGATTACTCCGCCCTTTAACATCTGAGCCAGATTCTTATTAAGTTCATAACGGTTATTCATAATTTCCCTCCAAATCTTGATGATATATTGACGTTTATAGAAATTTGATTTATTATATTACAAAACTGATATCGCTATAAGTACCAGAAATGATAATTTGTATGGTATCAGATTTATACCAGAACGCACTTATGTACATCGGTACGAATTAGATTGAGAGGTTAGGTGAATAGATAATGGATATGTTGACTTTATCCCTAAATACCGAGAGTAAGCTACCCCTATATCTTCAGCTCTATACATATATAAAAGAGGAGATACAAAATGGTAGTATACTCTATAATACCAAATTACCCTCCAAGCGTAAGCTCTCCACCTATCTGCAGGTAAGTCAAAATACAATACAGGCTGCTTATGACCAGTTAATCGAGGAAGGTTATATCCAGTCGTTAGAGCGTAAAGGCTTCTATGTCTGCCAGATTGACAACCTTCAAAAGCTAAAGGTTCAACCTAATAGCGAAGTACAAAAACCTAAGATAGAATTGCCAACCACACTTTATGACTTCTCATATCATGGTGTAGATATGCCAACCTTTCCATTCTCCTTGTGGCGAAAGCTTATGAAAGAGGTTATTAATGAATATGATCCCATGCTACTGCAATTAGGGGATTCACTGGGCCTAAAAGAATTACGAATTTCTATTGCAGAATATCTTCATCAGTCTAGAGGAGTTAGCTGCACAGAAAATCAGATTGTAATCAGTTCTGGAACTGAGATCCTATTCCAATCACTTATCCAGCTCTTTGACGAGGATTGTATCTATGGCATAGAAAACCCGGGGTATGAGAAGCTAAACCAACTTTTTACGTCAAATCGAGCTAAATTCAAGGCAATAGATATTGATAAAGATGGAATGCTACCGTTCGCTATAGAAGAAAGTAATGCTAATATTCTCTGTATCACTCCTGCCCACCAGTTTCCTTCCGGTGAGATTATGCCGATCAACCGCCGAATACAGCTGTTAAATTGGGCTAGTGAGGCTGCTAACCGCTATCTGATTGAGGATGACTATGACAGTGAATTTAAATACAGTGGAAAACCCATCCCCGCCCTGCAAGGCCTGGATACGAGTGGAAAAGTAATTTATATGGGCTCCCTTTCGAAATCCTTAGCTCCGACCATACGGGTAAGTTATATGGTTCTACCACCACAATTGATGCTGGAATATAAAGAGAAGTTATCCTATCTTCTATGCCCAGTTCCAACAATTGATCAGAAGGTTCTTTATTTGTTCATTCAGAGAGGGTATTTTGAACGTCATTTAAATAAGATGAGAAATATCTATAGGAAGAAGCGTGAGACTTTGGTGAAAGCTGTCCTTGAATTAGACTGTGGTATTAGGATTCTCGGCGCAGATGCAGGCCTTCATCTACTACTAGAGGTGCCTGGTCTCAAGACAGAGGAAGAGCTTATCTCATCTGCATTAATGTACGGAGTAAGGGTATACAGTATATCAAAATACTATTTTAAAAATAATAAAATAGGTTCCCAGTCAACGATTGTAATCGGATATGCGGGTGTGACTGAAGAAGACATTGTTAAGGCAGTTAAGCTCCTGTATAATGCTTGGTTTACATAGCAAAACGGAGTCCTATTTTTAGGACTCCGTTAATAATATCCTTGGTTTATTCATTCCTTGGTTTATTCATTCCTTGGCTTATTCATTCCTTGGTTTATTCATTGGTTTTATATTCTTCCATTTAATCTTGCCTTTATCGCTCTCCATCCTGGCAGAAACTGATCCATATACGCTTTAAATACATGGTTATGGCTTCTCTCAAGAAGATGTACCAACTCATGTACTACCACATATTCCAGACCTTCTAGTGGTTTTTTTGCCAACTGCAGATTTAGGCAGATTTTTCTGCTCCTTACATTGCAGCTTCCCCAGCGAGACTTCATATCTCTGATGGTCCATTCTGAAGCGTGAACACCTATAATCTTCTCCCATCTAATAAAAAGCTCCGGTATTTCTATGCTTAATGCTTCACGATACCATTTATTAATAATTTCAGAACGTTGTTTTACCGTACTCTCCTCCATAGACTTATGAAGCTCGAGACATAGCTTATCACCAATGATAACAATCCTATTCCGTGGCTTCCTATACATCACCTCGATTTGATAGGTCTTTCCCCATAGTAGGACAGCTTCACCAGTGATGAAATTCGGATGCATCATCTCGTGTTCTTCTACAGGATTGCTCCTAAGCCTATCCTGCTGTTTTTTGATCCAATCCGACTTCGATTGTACGAATAAAGCTATAGCTTTCTCTGGCATCTTAAGCGGCGCGGTAATATAGAGTCTTCCATCTGGAGGCAATACCCTAAGATACATATTTTTAATCTTCTTTTTCTCAATTTCAACCGGGATTTGGTTGATAATCAGTTTATTCATCTCTACACCTTGCTTCATATGATTTAGCTAGTGGGGCGATCACTTGTTTTTTTATTATACGTTCTCTTCTTCCTGGGTTGAGAAATAACCTGCTTTACCTCAACGGGCTGAATTGCATCGGATTTTAAAGAAACCCACATAGAGCTTCCGCCTTTTCCCTTCGTATCAATATCAAGAAAGTCAAATTTCTTCAAAAATTTAGATAGTTTAGTATCGCCGTAATTTCTGACGTCAAAGTCTGGATAACGTTTCACAAGACGGCTTCCCAATTCGCCCATATTCATACTCTGGTCTTCTTCATCTACCTCATTCATCATTTTTAAGACCGCCGTCTTTATAACATTGATATCGGTCATATTTTTTACGATATCGCCGCTCTCGATTGAATTAGAATTTTTTATCAGCTTGCTATTATTGTCTGACTCTATCTCACTATCCTTACTGTTAGCTTTCTTATCTTTATTTAAATCATTTTTTAGTTGATTTACTTCTAATTCCATGCTCTTTTTCTCTGTCTCAGCTAGAACATCCAGATATTTAAACTGATTACAGGCTGCGATGAAAGGTTTCGGTGTCTTCTTCTCACCCATACCCACTACCAGCATTCCCGACTCACGTAATCGGGAGGAGAGCTTAGTAAAATCGCTGTCACTAGATACGATACAGAAACCCTCGACATTTGCGGAGTATAGAATATCCATGGCATCAATTATCATAGCCGAGTCTGTGGCATTCTTACCTACAGTATAGCCATACTGTTGAACAGGAGTTACGGAATTCTCAAGCAAAACATCCTTCCATGACCCAGCGGTAGATTTTGTCCAATCACCGTAAATTCTCTTATAGGTCGCAACACCATAATTCGATATCTCGTCTAAAATAAACTTAATATATTTTGCTGATACATTATCTGCATCAATCAATACAGCAAACCTTTTCTCATCAAGCATAAATGACCTCCCATTTTATAGTATAAAGCTAATGTGCTTATCCTTATTTCGCAGGAACTATCTCCAACCAATATCCATCTGGATCCGTGATAAAATAGATGCCCATTTGTTTGTTTTCAAAGCAGATTACGCCCATCTTCTCATGTAGTAAATGTGCGTCTTCGTAATCCCCCGTCTTAAAAGCCAAATGAAATTCACAATCTCCTAAATTATATGGTCTGTCCCAATCCCTAAGCCATGTAAGTTCTAACTCAAAATCCGAAGTATCATTTCCAATATAGACAATAATGAAAGAGCCGTCTTCTGCTATCTTTCTGCTCTTTTCTGTAAGTCCTAGTGCCTTCTCATAAAATGCTAGAGACTTCTCAAGATCTAAAACATTATAATTTTCATGAACCATCTTAAACGTCATAATTTTCTCCATCCTTTCAGTAAGTTGAATCTAGTACATTTCTCAGCCAAATCAAACTATATTGCATATAATATTAAAAGCTCCTGATTAAATTACCATACTCTGGTAATACTTCTGTCAAGGAGGTGTATCAAATGATTACTTTTATTAAATGTCATAATCTTGTATCCATAAGAAAAAAACTGATTCTTCTATATATACTTAATGTCACAGACATCCTATTTACCTTAATACTACTAAAGACCGGGTTCTTTTCCGAGATAAATATCTTTATGGTAAATGCCGTAAAGAGTCCAGCACTAAGTATTTTACTTAAGATAGTATTACCAGCTTTTCTTCTTTATTATCTATACAAAAGAATTTGTAACTCAGATTGTTCCCAGTTAAGGGCAACTAACATCGGAATCAATATTTCGCTATCAATTTATACCCTTGTCAATATATCTCATCTGGTATGGGTTGCTATACTTCCTGTCTTATATAGTTATTAGGGGCAGTAATTTTATCAAGCACCGGCAGGTCATTAATAAATTCCATAAATTCAGGGAAATCACCCTGTCGGTATGCTGTGATATCCTCTTCAGAAGAATTGATTAGGCAATCCTTAAGGAGGTAAGTACCCATTCCAATATGAGTTACACACATATCTTCCTTGACATCATTTCCAACCATGATGCACTCCTCTGGCTTCTTACCAATAGTCTCAAGAATGGCTTTATAGTAATTAAGATTGGGTTTACAGAAGGAAGAATTCTCATAAGTTGTAACCAGTTCAAAATCCTCTGAATTTAACCCTGCCCATTCAATACGGTGATATGTTGCAATCCTTGGAAACAAAGGATTTGTCGCTAAGACAAGCGTATAGCCCTTTTCTTTTAGCACTCTAATGCATTCCTTGGAAAATTTATTAGTTGATATATTACGTTTAGTAATCGTAAATTCATTACGGTAAAAATCTTCAAAAACATACTCTAGCTTACGGATATTCTCTCCTAGACTTCCAGAAAAGCTATCCCAGAAACGTTTTGAGTTCGTCACCGACCCATCATTTTCTACCATAGCTCTTGTTCCCTCCCAGACTGATTTCATCAATGTGTTTGGTTCCAAGCCATAGGGAGCCATCTTTGCAGCCAATGCAGTAAAGTAAGTATCCATAAATAGCTTCTGGTCCATTGGCAATAATGTACCATCCAAATCAAATAATACTGTATTCATAGGATTTCCTCCGTATTATTGTACTAAATTACGCCGAAGCGTTCCTTAACATATTATCAGAACACTTTTGAAAGTGCAAACATTTTCCATACTATGTAAGAAGTCCTAATAGAACAAGCATGGTAACTATTCAGAACCTCGAGAATCACGTAGTGGATTCGAGTGATTCAGCGCCAAAATGGATGTATTTTATCCATTTTGTGTGCATGGGCATCGTAAGGTGCCCTGTAACTGTGAAGGTACTGAACAGTTACCAAGCATGTATGATAAGGTAATGAAAGATTAATAGTATTACTACAAAGCAGTAAAGCTCTTTACCAAATCGTTAATCTGTTCTTCACGTTTGATACTGGACCAATGTACATTACCGGTCTTCCCAAGTTTTCCACCCTTAGAGGAACAGATTGTTTGTATCTGTTTGATGGCATGATTACCACCCATCCAGGCTTTCTTAAGCTGCTGTGTCACGAAGCAGTCAATAGTCTTGCCCTCCAGGGTTTGAAGCTGTGATAAGTATGTCTTCATAACAGCAGCAAGTGAAAATGCATTAACCGGGGATGCAAATATAATCCTCTCGTAGCTGCTAGTATCCGGGTTGCTCGCCAGTTGAATATTCTTTACAGCATTAGGATCCTCATTAACCGCATTTACCTTTTCCAGATCTACACTATGACCTGCTTTTAGTAATTCCTCCTTAAGCTTCTCTGCAACTGACAGAGTGTTACCGCTGTGTGAATAAACTATAATACCTATTTTCATACTTTACTCCTCTCCGATGATAACCTTTGTACATATCTTTATATGTCATTCTTTTCAAATATATTTTACATCATTTTCTTATTGCCCGCAATCCGCGATTATTTATAAAAATATGTAACGGTTCATTTTCTCATCCATTTTGGCGCTGATATACTCGAATCCACTGCGTGATTCTCGGAGTTCTGAATAGTTTACATATATATAACATATAATTTTATAAGCATTTATTTAGGAGAAATATTTATGCCAAATTCTTTATGTGAATTTTCTGATAAAAGCTGTATAACACTCACAGGAAGTGGTCAGGTAAATGTCCAACCTGATATTGCAGTTCTTCGCTTGGGTGTCGTGACCACTGGTGAGAATCTGTCAGGTGTACAGGCAGATAATGCTGAGCTCAGTCAGGCTGTCCTGCAATTATTGAAAGAAATGGGTATAACCGATATTAAGACCATACGCTACACCATAGATAAGCTGTATGATTTTGAAAATGGAACTCGGATTGACCGTGGATACTCAGTAAGTAATGTATTTGAGATTAGAACGGGAGAAATGAATATGGTAGGGGCTATCTTAGATATTGCCGTTCAAAATGGTGTGAATCTGGTAGAATTCATATCCTTCGAGATATCAGATCCGGATTATTATTATCAGCAGGCTCTTAATCTGGCTATTTCTAATGCAATCGATAAAGCTAAGTCAATAACCAGGACCCTGGGAATATTAATTGACCCCCAACCTTTATGTATAACTGAGCAAAGTCCTACTGCCGTACCTTTTCAACGATTTTCTTCTGTAGGCGAAAGCTTTGCAGTTACACCAATCGAGCCAGGTACGAATCTGATAGAAGCATTTGTCACTGCAGAATTTAACAATGAACAAGTCCATCGCTCTTACAACTACCGTAATTAATAATCTTGACCTGGCAATACCTTATGAGTGAGATAGGCGGAGGGTTTGTTGACATCCTTCGCTTCTCTTATTAGGCCGTTCACTGCTTCTTCGTAATCATAAAACCGTTCTGATTTCTTAATCCTTTTCTCATATTTTGAACTGTTTGGGAACATCGTAATCATATAGAACCATATTTCCTTCATTCTGTACAGCACATTTCTATCTCCAAATAAAATTCTCTTATAGTCCTCGTAAATCCTATCATGAAAATTCTTTAACTTATCAAAATCAAGCTTTGTATTATATGTAATAGAGTCAATTAATCCGGGGTTGGATATTAGTCCTCTGCCAAGCATTACAGTGGTTACCTCTGGAAAATCAGTTATAAATTCATTATAATCACTCGCTGAGAATATATCTCCGTTATAACAAACTGGATTCTTGCTTAAAGTCATGGCATCCTTAAATACTGTCATATTAGGCTTGTTTTTATAGAAATCCTTTTGAATCCTGGGATGAATAATAAGCTCCTCCATAGGATACTTATTAAATATCTCAATCAGCTTATAAAATTCCTCCGGTTGATCCCTTCCAATTCTAGTCTTGACTGATATCTTAATCGATAAGCTGGTGTAAATCTCCGCCAAAAAAGCATCCAATTCCTCAGTTTTTGATAGGAAGCCTGCCCCTCGGTTCTTTGAAACAACAGTTCCAGAGGGACATCCTAGATTCAAATTGATTTCATTATAACCTAAATGTTCTAGCTTCTTGGCAGTATGAATAAAATCCTTTGCATTATTCGTTAATATCTGCGGGACCAGATGAAGGCCTTGATTGTTTTCAGGCAAAATATCGTTTAATTCCTTAGTCTTTAAACTCTCGCTCTTATTAGCAGGAATAAAAGGTGAAAAATATTTATCAATATTGCTAAAGTTAGAATTATGTGCATTTCTATATATATACTTGGTAATCCCTTCCATTGGTGCAAAATAGTATTTCATCCGTGATGCTCCTTATCTTCTACCTCTCTTCGTACTCCAGTGAATTAAATCCTTGGAATGATGAATCTACACTCCTGGAAACCATTCAAAGGTTGAGGTTGCTATATAATAGTCATCTCCTACACGAAGTATAGATGGATTGGGATTAAAACCCCTTAATACGGGATTTGATATCATATTCATTATTTGTCCTCCTTGTTATGTATGAGACTATTATCCTAGACATCCGCGTATATTTCAACTGTTTTTATATGCTATAACAGATTTATTGTGAAACATTTTATATATATTGAAAATTGTCTATATAATACTGATTTACAGATTTACTGTGACTGTGTTACAGTAAATATTGACGGAAACCTATATACTTAGTTAAAAAACATATTAATGAGGTGATTTCAATGAAAAGCTATACTATATTATTATTGACTATAGTTATATTTTTATTAAGTGGATGCTCATCTAAAGGTAATTCTACAACACCTGATAACGTATCAGATGCTCCTGAATATCTTACAATTACTTCCGATGAAGCTAAGAAAATGATGGACGATAGCACAGATATTATTATTTTGGATGTCAGAACTGTAGATGAATATAATGAAGGGCATATTAAAGATGCCATACTGCTCCAGGATGCTGATATCCTAGATAAAGCAGAAATTGTCCTGACAGATAAAGCTTCCACTATTCTTGTGTATTGCCGCAGTGGACGTAGAAGTGCACAGGCAGCAGAGGATTTGGCTAGTCTAGGCTATACTAATATATATGATTTTGGTGGCATAATTGATTGGGAATATGATATAGTGAAGTAAAGGAGTGTACCTATGCTTGAAAATGAGGAATTAGCATTTATCAAATCCCATTTTGATTTTTGGGATAAATTAAGTGATACCGAAAGAGATTTAATAAAAAATAATATATCGAAGGTATCGTATAATAAAGGTGAAAGCCTTCATAATCCAGATAGCGAATGCCTTGGTGTACTTTTAGTGAGAAAAGGGGGGCTTAGGGTTTATATCCTATCGGAGGATGGTCGTGAGGTAACTTTATACCGTCTTACCTCCGGCGATGTATGTGTTCTATCTGCATCCTGTATTTTAAATAACATAACCTTTGATGTAAATATTGATGCGGACAGTGATACAGATGCATTTCTGCTGAACATTGGCACCTTTAGCAACCTTAGTAGTAAAAATGTATATGTTGAGAATTTTGCATATAGGAATACCCTGGATCGATTTTCTGATGTAATGTGGGCACTTGAACAAATCCTGTTTATGCGTTTTGATAAAAGGTTAGCTATCTTCTTACTTGATGAAATATCAAAGACTGGTAAACCTGAAATAAGGCTTACTCATGAAGAAATCGCACGGTACATCGGAAGTGCCCGGGAAGTTGTAACTCGAATGCTTAAGGTGTTTCAGGAGCAGGGCATACTCGAACAATTCCGTGGCCTAATACGTATCATAGATAAAAGCAAATTAATGGAGCTTATATAGCAATATTTATTGAGTATATTAAAAAAATACAATATTCCATAGCAATATAAGTTTAACCCCGAGATGACCTCGTCATCTCGGGGTTAAACTTTGTACTTTCGATATTTAAAAATTATAGATGAAAAATACTACCATAGTTTCACTACATGTTTATCTGAAATTGTATTTTGTTACGATACTTTCTCTTCCAAGTCTTTTATCATTGTAATACTCATAGAAGGATAATCCCAAGAAACTTCCTGTAATATTATAGACATTCTCAAATCCCAGGTTCTGAAGCGCTAATGTTGCATTATAGCTTCTTTGTCCGGTTCTACAGTGAAGATATACCGGTTTGTCCTTTGGAATTTCATTTACTCTACTTCTTAGTTCACTTAATGGAATATTCGTAGCTCCTTTAATATGCCCACGTTCATACTCATACACTTCTCTTACATCAATAATTATATTGTTGCCTTCAACAAGTTCCCTAACCTTATCAACATTAACCTGCTTATAAACTCCATTTAGAAGATTAGAGCCCACATAACCTGCATAATTAACGATATCCTTGGCTGTCGAAAATGGAGGTGCATAACAGAGTTCCAAATCCTTAAGAGCCTCTAAAGTGCCTCCTAATTTTATAACAGTAGCTATAACATCAATCCTTTTTGTGACATCACCCTTACCAATCGCCTGTGCACCTAATATTTTTCCTGTCGTATCTTCATATATTAGTTTAAAATGCATGGGTGCTACGTCTGGCATGAGCCCCACTTTATCGGATAGTATAACTCGAACAATATTGTAATTAATTTTTAAATTCATAGCTTTAATCATAGATTCGTTCAAGCCAGTTGATGCCCCATTATAATCAAACACTCTTATAGCTGATGAGCCAATATAGCCATTGTTTACGGAGTTATTATTATTAATATGATCTGCTACTGCCCTAGCCTGCTTTAGTGCTGGACCTGCTAAAGACAGCTTTGTCATCATATGAGTAAGTGCATTATATACTTCGATAGCATCACCAACTGCATAGATGTTCGAATCATTTGTCCGATAATTCTTATCGGTTTTTATAGCCCCTGTAACGCCAATTTCGATTCCTGCAGCCTTGGCAAGTTGTGTTTCCGGTGATACTCCGATTGCCATAACTACTGTTTTTGCGTCAATAATTTTACCTGAGGAGAGAACTACCTGGTCCTTTTCAAAGCGTACGACGGTATCCTCTACAATTAGATCAACACCCTGATCCATTATTTCCTTATGGAATATTTGAACCATATCATAATCATATGGTCTAAGTATCTGGTCAGTTCCTTCAACTAAGGTTACATTAAAGCCCGCTTTTCTTAAATTCTCAGCGGCCTCCACTCCTATAAATCCACCACCAATTACCACTACAGTTTCTGATTTGAGGTCTTTAACTTGTTTGTTTAGCCTATCAATATCCACTACATTTCTTATGGTAAATACATTGACATTTTCTATCCCAGGTATCTTAGGCACAATTGGAGAAGCCCCCGGTGACAGGATTAATTTATCATATGTTTCAGTATAATTATCTCCTGTTAAAATATTTTCAACTGTTACCTGCTTCTTCTCTCTATCTATGGCAGTTACCATGGAATTTACTCTAGCATCAATGTTGTATTGTTTTAAAAATATATCTGGATTCATTAAAACCAAATCCTCAGCATCCTTTATGATACCACTTAAATGATAAGGAAGTGAACAGTTAGAAAACGACACATGAGGTCCCTTTTCAAACATGATTATTTGATCATCTTCACTTTGTCTTCTAAGTCTTGCGGCAGCCGAAGCTCCACCTGCTACGCCACCTATAATTACGATTTTTCGTTTCATATTATCCTCCATGCCTTCCCTTTGAATAGATATATGCCTCGTGTATCCTCAACACCTTGATACGTAGGTACAACCTAACTTCATGCGTTTATCTTTTTGTACCGACATAAGAACCGACACCACCCGCTACATTAATAACATCATAACCCTGTTTTGTAAGTTTACTGCAAGCCATTCCACTTCTTCCACCGGATTGGCAGATTATATAATATGTTTTCTCTTTTGCCATATATTTATCAGGTGAACTTAAAAGTGTTCCCATAGGAATGTTTACAGCAGTTCTTAAACTACCACCTTTGTACTCATAAGGTTCTCTAATATCAATCAATTCTACCTGTCCTATAAGCTTATCCATATCATTTACATGAATCACTTTACTATTATCTCTTCTTAATAAATTTAACATATTTTTTCTCCCATTCTATATAATAATAATTTTATAGTTTCCTTTATTAATTCCTATTATATCAGCTTCGAGAAATATATCTGTGACCGTATCACATTTCTAAGGAAAATAATACAAAGCAACACTAATATTTTGGCAAATAACCTCACTTGTAAATTTAATCTATACTATAACTAAAAAATTAAATAATATTCTGTTTCAATAATGCCTCCGAACATAAACTATGATTATACTAAAACAAAATTAATTTTATAATTATTTACCAAATCTTTTCCTATATCCACATTTTCTACACAGCTCCTCCAATGCTTCTCTTCTTGAAAAACCATCAACTATATTTCTTGCTCTTTCAACTTCTATGATTTCAGAAAAACGAGTTAAATTAATATTCCCCAGGGTTATTACCCCCTCCCCATCGAGACAACAAGGTACAACCGATCCGTCTACCAATATAGCTATTTGATTGCGAAGCCCATAGCAAAACCCTATTCCATCATCTTCCTCTTCCTTTAGGTCCGGCCACTTAAATTGATGATCTTGGTTTAAATATATTCTCTCAGCTATTTGAATTCCTCTGCCCGGGATAACTTTCTCCTGTATCTTGTAGCCTAAATCAAACTCCCTTTCAATATACTCCAGTAGCTTATTATTTACTCTTTTCTCTTGGTCTATCTCTCTGTTTATCTCTTGGTTTATCTCTTGATTTATCTCTCTGTTTATCTCTTTGTTTATCTCTTGGTTTATTTCTTGATTTATCTCTCTGTTTATCGTACTATTTTCATTATAATTCCATAATCTTAAGGATATGATAAGCTCCGTCTTGTCTATGGCTTCCTTAGTAAATGCTATAATATTCTCTATATATTCATCATTGTTTTGAAACCGCTCATTTCCATCCATGCTATGTAATGAAAAATTAACCTGTCTCAAGGCTGGTTTCATCAGAAGTTTATCCTTCACATTATTAATCATCGTCCCATTCGTGGTTATATTCACTCTAAATCCCTTTTCATGACTTAAGTCTAAGAATTTGTCTAATTCAGGATGAAGAAGAGGTTCCCCCTTGACATGTAAATAAATAAAATTTGTGTAATCTTTAATCTGGTCTAGTATTTTACCAAACCTTTCAATATCCATAAATTCTGGTTTTCGTCTGGTCGGTGGGCAAAAATCACATTGTAGATTGCATACATTAGTTATTTCTATATAAAATTTTTTGAACTTTCTCATACATTATCTCCAATTATATTATATTAATCTTAATCCCTACTCCATACTTGAGCGACGATTTATTAAGGCATTGCCCGAATGAAACTCTTTTATAATATATCACGGTTCAGTATATAAGTACAATCAACAAAAAGCTTGGTATATAATAATTTAATCAAAAAAACATCATTATGTACATAAAATATCCTTAAAAATCAGAATACTAAGATGGGATTAGTAATTAATTCAATCTATAGAAAGACGCAGGTGATTCTATGTCATATGTAGCTCCAGCTATCAAAGAAAAATTTGAGACCCTTTCCATTGGACTTAAAAACTCGATTTTGGAACGAAATGTCGAGCTAAATACTATTCACGACCTAATCAACGTATTAGATACGATTGTCAAGGAAGGGGAGGATGAGAACTAATACTAAGGTTGCAGCTTCCCTTCAAACCCCGGGAAGTATGCAACCTTTTATGTACACAATCATTTAATTTCTTCTTATTATTCTGTATCAGAAAGATGACTATCTCCTGTTAAATAATCAATCTTAATTCCAGGCTGAATATTATATGCATATACATTAAAACATATGCCTTCACCCCTGTCTTCCACAGAATACCCTTCCATCTGCACACCACTTGCTAAAAGATTATCTTCCTCAAAAATTGGTGTCACTCTGTAAAGGACATGGTTTTTTGTTTCTTTTACATAATCTGCAATCATATTTTCAAAGGGTAGCATACCCTCAACATTCATATATCTTGTTCCAGTAATAAGATTCTCTCTATTAGCATTCTCTGCTGATAGTTGATATCCAATCAAATGACAGCGATTATATAGACTTTTTCCATCTACATTATCATATTTTACGCTTATCCAACCAGAAGGTTTTATATGTTGAATACTTCCACGCTCTTTAGTTGGCATTAAATCTGTACCGACATTTACATATGCCACTCCACATCTGCCAAGTTCATCCAAGCTACTATAAATCTCAAAAGAAGTTGTAATTAAATCATCTTCACTAAATAATGGATTGTTATCATTAATTACTACATATGAATTACCACTATATTCTGGTATGTTATCTATCAGAAGAAACCCATCCGTCTTTTCAGCAGATTGCTCACTTTGCTCATTATCTATGACTTGTTCGGTTTGTATCTTGTCAAAGGTAGAGATAATAAAGATTAAAAAGCTTAATATCAAAACATTCAAAATAGCTCTTACTAATTTATGCATCTTATGTAAGTCTCCTTTGTGATTTTCTCATGAGACGATCCTTCCAATTCTAATATATCAGTCATTTCCCATCCATCCTCTAAAGAAATATCCATATAGAAATCAGCAGGATATCTCCTGTTCCACTTACATATTATTAGCTTTTCAACCTGCTGTTCATATTGTATTAGGGGGACATCTTCTACAAAGCAAAATTCTCCAGTCCCCGCCATGTCCATAAATTTACTATCAACTACTATATTTTGAAGCCCGAAGTCAGAAAACATTTTATAAGAATATTCATTCATATAAAGTCTTTTATCCCTAATATAACCAATTAAGTGTTCTAACAAAGAACAGTCTATACTTTGTCTTCTGTGATTAAACATCATTCCAAAATTCTCATCTATGCATAATATAACATTCATCCTAATTCCAGTATCCTTTCAATATATCATAAGTTTAAATACGTAGTTATAACACTTTAATAATATCATATTGTGAGCTAACAACCAACCACAACTGAGGAAACCAGTTCATAATATTCCATATGTTAATCCCCTTTAATCCAAACTCCGGTACTAGCTTAATAAAAGTATCCATACTTCTTGCGTCCCAAAACCGTACTATATATTCGTCATTGGTGACAAATTGGAAATAAGCAATGTTTGTTGTTTCATCAAAGCTAATATCAACATTATTATTATATGCAATATCTATCGCTGAATTATAGTTGAGCGCCATCCCCCTTGATACTGCTGGAATATAAGGGTATTTCCATACATAACCAATAGTGGACAGTCCAAGAAATATTTTATCTGGGGGTAATAATCCAGATGCATAATCAAAAAAACGTCTGAAGGTATCCAATGAGATTGTACCCGGAGGAATGCCTTCAGAATAACCAAAATCAAAGGATATCAGTGTAATACCTTCTGCATTATCTCCAATCCCAGAATAGTCAAACTCATTAAAAATAGTTCCAGTCAATAGTTGAAAAATACGAATACTAAAGGTATAGAATATTATAAATCCAGCTGCAGATACACGATTCGCTAATTCTATTAGAAATTCATCATAAAGTATACGATCCCCTGGATAAATATAGGGGGTATTTATGTCAACTCCACTATATCCTTTTAATTGTAATATACTAAGAAGGTTGTCGAAAAACTTCTCATGTATTTCATGGCTTGATAGAATCGAATGTAATGTATCTATCTCTTCTTCTATACTCTGTGCCAAGGCTTCCACCATCATAATGGGCGCAACACCAAATGCCTTTGCTTCTTGAATAATCGCTGTATCATCAATACCGATAATTTCTCCCTTAGCTGTTGCCTTATAACTAAAAACAGTAAGATAAGTAAGAAAGGGTAATGTCTTCCTAAGAACCTTCAAATCAATAAATGGAAAAGTATAGCTATTCGTTGATATAGCTCTGATCTTATCCCCAACGTAGCTTATTACAATTGTCTCACCTGGATATATATAGTCAATATCTGAAAGAAACAAATTGTTTCTCAGTAGCTCTGATATGGCTATTCCATACGTTTCTGCAATACCTTCTAATGTATCTCCCTCTTGGATTATATAGGTTATCTCAGGAATCCGAACAACTATGGTCTCCCCTACAACTAGCCTATCCGGATGAATGATATCGTTA
>DATESP010000290.1:0-4263 GCA_035270645.1 Mobilitalea sp.
AGTGATTACAAGTAAGGTAACTGTCGTAGATATCAACCATGATTCTATTGTTATGGAATATAACGGTCGGTTTAGTATAAATGCTCCTCTATATGAGTATAGTAAGACTTTGAAAATCAATGATACAAACAATAATATAACATGGTCCTCCAGTGATAATACTGTTGCCTCAGTCTCTAAATATGGCCGAATTACAACAAAAGGTGCTGGTACTGCAACAATTACGGCAAAGGTAGATGGTATAACCTTCACCACCCAGGTCAGAGTGCTTCAAATGAGTTCTAATTTAATTGTACTCAAGAAGGGTGATACAAAAGCTTTAAATATCTATGGAACTAATAGCAAGATAGATTGGTCCTCCTATAATAAGTCAATTGTCACCGTATCCAGTGATGGCCTAGTTACCGCCAAGTCTGCAGGTACAGCTAAAATAGTTGGAAATGTAGATGGCAGAATCGTAAGATCCATCGTTACAGTTATTGATTAATATATTATTGTAATAATGCGCCCATGCTGGGCGCACTATAAAAATACCAAGCTGTTTATTATTATGAACTGATCTCCAATATATTAGAATTTTAGGTCTAACATATGGAGGTCAGTTCATTAAGCAACTTGGTATTTTTATATGAATTTTTATATGTATATATAATTGATTCAGGTGTCAAAAGCCCTTTAAACACCTTGACTACGTCAATTTGCACATTCACTGTCTATATATATAAGTGATGCAGAATATAGTTTGATGAGCAACTGTATGAAGTCGTTGGTGCTTGGGCCCTGTGCTTTAGGGCCTTATGCACCACTACGTACTTCATCCAAGCGAAAGCGTGTTGCGAATGAACTATGTTTTGCATCACGACTTGTAAATATAATTGTGCAAATTGACGAACTATATTATTAATTTGGCTTTTGACACCTAAATCATTTTTATATGTATTTATAATTTACTCAGTAAAACCCACTGTTGTTGTAATTAATCCATCTACCGTCTCAAACATTATAACATCAGAATAAGCGGAATAGCCTTGCATATCTCTCATTTCAAACATCTGCATAAAGACACCATCACCAAGCTCAATCTCTTCAACGGTCATACTATTATCCCAGATGATTTCATCTACTTCCACCGGAGTAAGCTCATCACCCTCACCGGAGATAGACATTGCATAATGAATAGTTTTAATAACATCTCCCTCAATGAGATTATAAAGGTTTTTGTCAGCCATACCACTTTCATCAACCGGTCTTCTTGCTCCCAGAATCTGATATTCCGCTAATGCAATATCGTAAACTACACTTAGATTATATTCCTCTTCGTTAATTGTGACCGGTACTGCGTAGAGGTTGTAACCTTCTCCCTCGTAAGAAAGCTCCATATTAACTAGACATCCATTGATAGATACCCAGACACCACGGAAGTTATCCTTAAATACACCGGCTTCCCAATCACCTATTAAATCATTATCGGAGCCTAACAGGAGCATTAGATCCTCTTCAGGGTCTACATAATAAAGCTGAATATATATACCACTTAAGATATTTGCTGCATTCTCACCTAAGGTCAGAGTTGCCGCTCCCTCACTGTCAACCTCCAGCGGATGGTTTTCCCAGCCTTGATCTTCCAGCGTTTCGATTGGCTGTAGGGTTTCGTAATTCATCTCAGATATAAATTTCATACCCTCTTCCGGTAATTCGCCTGTTAAGCTATAAGCATAAAAATACTTGAAGGCTTCTCCAGCACCTAGATTAGCATAGCCTATGTAATCATCTACATCACCATTAAATGAATAGTAACAGGATAATCCACTTGCTTCCTGACGATAAGGTCCATTAATCTTATATTCCACGCAGTCTTCAAGGGCTGTGAGAACATTACTTGAGGTTGTTGGAAGAAGTTCACTAGATTGTCTTGCAAGGTGTCCAAGATCTACCATATTCGTAAAGCCCTGCTCCTTAGTATTTCCACCGTAGTTCTCCGATACCGTTGCAACTCGGCCAAAATAGGAGAAGAAGGAAGGGTCGATACAGGCGTTGGCCAATGCTTCCTTACCAAAATCCTCATAAGCTGCTAGAACAGAGGAGAATTTAGAAAGGTTCGTAAGAGATAATGTAATACTATCTTGAGTGCCTACCAACTCGCAGCCGGACTGATACGTATCACAGATGACCGTACCGAATTCCTTCGCATCCATCGCTAGGTTTGCTGCCAGTGCTGCTGACCAACCGGTATAATTCCATCCATTTGCAGGTTCTGTCTCCTGAGAAGCAAGCAGGTAACTACCTATATCAGAGAAAGTAGCTGCCACATCCACGGTTGCCATCAGACAGGTATCAAAGCCGATGATATCAAAGGGAGGATTTTCTACAGATAACTCATAATTTGCCTGGAAAGCATTATACATCTCCTGCAGGTCAAGCGCATCTCCGCCAAATAATTCATCAGATGCAGCACCACTCACGGTACCACCGCCATGATTCCAGAACAAGAACATAGTCTTGTTTGCCGGGTAATTGGTCTTAGCAAAGTTTAGAAAGCTAGATAAGGTTGCTTCATCACCCATGCTTGTTAGCGGCTGCTGTTCTATTTTGGTTAAACCGGTGCTGTCATATACATATCGTTCTATGAAATTAGGGTCTACAAAATCGTTCTGCCAAGCGCTTGATCCACCTGTTTGGATGATAATCTTCACATTTTCCGGTAAAACGGTTTCAGCAAGTTCATAAATATCTATACTTGCTGAACCATAACGCGATTCCAAATCACTTCCACAGAGATACCAGTAAATCGCCCATTCTGTATCATAGGTGGTTTCTGTAGTATCATTGTTGGTATCTGTAGTATCATTTTGGGTTTCTGTAGTATCATTATTGGTATCTGTAACTTCGTCTACTGTTTTTGCACTATCTTCAACATTGGCTGCCGGGGTTGCTTTCTCATCTGCTTCGGTTGTCTCTTTCTTGCCTCCACCACAGGCTACCATGGATAACATCATAACCATAATTAATAATAGTATAAATAATTGAACATACTTATTCCTTCTCATACTTTTCTCCTCCTATAATTATATAGTTTAGTTTTTTCTTAAATTGTACAAAAAAGTATGTAAACTAATTTTTAACCAAGTGTTACCTCTTTTCAGACAATGTATTGCTTCATCCATGGTATATTTGCAAGCACGTTTCGAGAAGTCTAGAACACCTGCGATCAGAAGATCAGGGAACATACGGATAGTAACATAATAACAAATTATTTCATTAAAAAATGCTACTGACATGAAACGGCTTTTTTTCTGCATGAAATGACTAATCATGAGATTACCCAACATTATTCCAACATTATTCCAACATTGAGGTCCAACATTGAGGCCAACATTATGGGCCAACATTATGGTCTAGAAATCGAGGTATAAAAATAACTATATTTTACCAAGGTAGAACTTTCCTATTCAATAAAAGAAACTGGGAGCATCTGTTACCCCCCCAGTTAAATTGTTTACTTATTATTTTATTAAACCACACTACTAATATTAGTACTCTAAAATTTTCTCTCAAAAATCCCCTCAAGTTCTTTTATTTACTGGTATAAATCTGTTACATACACATCATTCCATTCTACCGTATAATAATCACAATCCCTCACAATACCCTACTAAATTACTATTATATTCCCCCTTAGAGCGTACGTAGGATATTCAGATTAATACCAGTCAATTCTTTTACTCTATCTCTAGTAATTTCATCCATGTATTCATCTCTCGAAAGCCTCAACTTTACTTCTCAACATATCCTTGACACTCCTTATATACTACTTCTGTATAGCACATAATCCTGCATTTCATGCATGAATCCAGCTAAAGCCAGAGCCTCTGCTGCCTCCTTCGGATATTCCTTCACCATCATTCTGTTTAGTGACGAATAAGTACTTCGTTTCGCATAATCCTCAACAAATATCCGCAATGCCTCCGTTAAAAATGTATCATCAAAGACGCGAAGAACCTTACCCTGACGTTCAAATACTGCTACCGGTAAGCCGGCATGAAGTGCTACCATAGTACCTGGTACATTTATGAAGGCTCTGCCAGGAAGATGTGGTAGACTTTTACCCCAGGGCTGTGCAGAATCGATAGCTGACAGCCATAGGATGTCCTCTCTGGGTTGCTCCAGTGCTAGCATAATTCCGGCAAAATCCTTATCGCGGATGAACTGGATACCTGATAGTCCTTCGATAAAGTAACCCCGACGTACCCGACCGGTGTATTC
>DATESP010000291.1:0-2315 GCA_035270645.1 Mobilitalea sp.
CTTCTTGCCAGTGATACGTTCACCCCGACAGCATGTAATTTATTAAATCCGAGAACCCAGAATACGATTGCAATGATAAAAACTATAAATAACAGACCGAGTTCACCCACGTTAATACTCAGGATATCGCCGACCAGTAGATTCGAGTACTTAGAAAAATTCCCTCCCTTTGACAATATCATCAAGCCGACTGCCATACTAAGGGACGAAAAGACAGAGATTATAGTATCTGTAGACACCATCCTCATACGCTTTATTTTATTTAACAGCAATGCAAAGATGATCGCAAAGATTACCATCGCGACATTCATATTGCCTATTCCAAGCAATGTACCCATTGCAATTCCTGTCAAAGCAGAATGTCCCAAGGCATCCGAGAAGAATGCCATACGGTTATTGACGATCATTGTTCCAAGTATTCCAAATAGCGGTGTAATAATAAGAATCGCCATGAATGCGTTCTTCATAAATGTATAATTCATCCACGTAAATGGAAGAAGATTTTCTAATAACTCATATACAGTATCCATTAATCCTCCCTAATACAACTCCGAGGTCGCAAATGCCTTTTTAAATTCGTCACTGCCTAGAACCTCCTCAGCAGTTCCTTCCTTTAATATGGTTTTATCAATTAGTATAACGTTATCAGCATATTTTCGTACAAATTCAAAATCATGGGATACAACAATCATTGCAAGGTCATAATTCATTTTAAGCTTCTCAATATTACGATAGAATAACTCCATTCCATTTCTATCAATTCCCGATACCGGCTCGTCCAACAATAACAGATTAGGTATCGGTGTAACTGCAATGGATAGCAGAACTCTCTGAAGCTCTCCTCCCGAAAGGTCACAAGCCCTCTTGTCGATGTAATCTTGCGCTTCAAAGATGCTAAGCTGCTCCTTAACCCTCTGATAGACCTTCTTATACCTTTTTAAGAATATCGGAGCATTACTAATAAATCCTGCGAAAAGATCATATACGCTCATTGGGGTATTCTTCTCCATATTGATATATTGAGGAACATAGCCTATTCTTAAATCAGCCATTGTCTGATTCTTTAAATCAGTGAATTCAATGTTTCCATCGTGTTTGATTTCTCCCAAGATAGCTTTGATTAGTGTAGTTTTTCCTGCACCGTTCTTACCTATTATCACCGTAACCTTACCACAGTGGATATGAAGATTAATGTCCTCAAGGATGATATTAGCTCCATCCTTGACCCCAATATTATTTATCTTGATACAATGCAGACCACAAGCACTCTCATGCTCTTCTGCAGAAGTAATATTTCTTCTGTTATTCTTCACTAGTCCCACCACTTCACCTCATTACTCTTTTATCTGGAATGCAGTCCTTAAGGTTTCCAGATTCTTCTCCATCGACTCCAGATAAGAATCCTTCGTCCCATCGCCGGTAACAGCAGAATCAATAACATAAGCCTGTATGCCTGTCTCCTCTTCAATACGATCTGTAATCGTATCTCCATACTGCTGCTCAGTGAATAGATACTCTATCTCATCTTGCTGTATCAGCTTAATTATCCCAGCAATTTCTGTGGCACTTAAGGCAGTATCACCCTCCATTTCCACTGTAAATGCTGTTTCAAGTTCTGCTCTAGCAGCAATATAAGCAAATGCTTCATGGAATATAACTACCCTCTGTACTACATCTTCCTGCTTATTGTGTTCTAGCATTTCTGCAAGGAGTAGCTCCAGACTCTCCTCTATCCCTAATACCTTTTTTGTATAATCCTCTGCATTAGCTGTAAGTTTCGATATCATTGCCTGCTTGTCTAGAGTCTCCATGTCTATAGTATCAGTGTCTATAGTTTCAGTGTCTATAGTTTCAGCGTCTATAGTCTGTGCATCTAGCTTCTGCGCTACCTGATTATCATTAATGTATCCAATTAAACCCTTCGTGGCATTGGATATCTGTAGGCTATAACGCTCAGGGTCCAACCATACATGCGGATTTAACTCTCCCTCATGTTCATCGCTTTCAATCATGGTGATTCCTTCACTTATATCAATAATGGCCAGATCAGGAAAATTCTTAACTACTTCTTCAATATAGCCTTCCATACCACCACCATTCATAAGGAAGACATCCGCTGAGGACAGGCGCTTCATATCACCAGTAGTCAGCTGATAGTCATGGAGACATCCTGCACTAAAATCTGTAAGACTATCCACCTGTATTCCCGGTACTTCATCTGTAACATTTAAAGCCAGGATATATGTCGGATAGAAGGAGGTTACAACCTGAAGCTTCGCTTCGTTCTTGTTGACTTCCTTATCACCCTTTGAATT
>DATESP010000292.1:0-3341 GCA_035270645.1 Mobilitalea sp.
GAGAAATGAATCGCAAATTCTCATTTATAGAAAGGAAGTGACAGTACAGGAATGTCTTTTGAAACTATACGTACGAACGATATACAGAACTATATTGGAAAACGAAATGTTATAATTATAGATTTGAGGGATGAGGAGGAATACCGTGCGGGACATATTCCTTCGTCTGTAAATATACCTTACGAGGAGCTAGATGAACACAAGGGAAGTCTACAACGGAATTTTCTCCTCATATTTTATTGTGACAGAGGGCATATTAGTCTGATGGCTGCCCGAGATTTGATTAAGGATGGATATAATATTAAGAGTTTATATGGAGGTATCAGAGCATATCGCGGAAGGTTAGATTTGGGTTGATAGAAGGGATGTAATGCGAGATTTACCTTAAAATAGTGGTTTGTACCTACGCAAAAAGAAATGTCCATTGACTCAAGCCATGAATAGCTTTACAATAACTAAAGATAATGAATATTAGTGCGTAGAACGCTCGGAGGTAAAAATGAATCAATTAGAATACATGTCACCATGCCACTTTGGCCTTGAAGCAGTGTTAAAACGGGAAATTACGGACTTGGGGTTCGAGATAACCAAGGTTGAGGATGGAAAGGTCAGTTATACTGGTGATACAAGTGTCTGTGCCAGAGCCAATATGTTTTTAAGAACAACGGAGCGAGTATTGCTTAAGGTGGCCTCTTTTCATGCCGAGACCTTTGATGAGTTGTTTGAGAATACTAAGAAGATTCCCTGGGAAGAATTTATCCCAAAGAACGGTAAGTTCTGGGTTGCCAAAGCGAATTCTGTGAATTCAAAGCTATTTAGCCCCTCTGACATTCAATCTATTATGAAAAAAGCAATCGTCGAAAGAATGAAGATGAGATATAAGATAGAATGGTTTGAGGAAAGTGGCTGCTCCTATCCGCTAAGGGTGACCATAATGAAGGATGAAGTAACTGTATCTATTGATACCTCGGGTGAATCACTTCATCGCAGAGGATACCGTAAATTAACTAGTAAAGCTCCTATTACAGAGACTTTGGCGGCAGCTTTAATTATGCTTACACCCTGGAACAAGGATCGGCTATTGGTTGACCCTTTCTGTGGGAGCGGTACAATCCCAATTGAAGCCGCTATGCTTGGAGCTAGAATTGCTCCAGGTATTAAGAGAGAATTTTTAGCGGAAACGTGGACAGATATGTATCAGAAAAAGCTTTGGATAGAAGCAAGGGAAGAAGCTGAGGATCTGCAGCTTAGGGATGTTGATATGAATATTCAAGGATATGATATAGATGGAGAGATTGTTGATGCTGCTAGACAGAACGCAAGACTGGCTGGAGTTGATCACCTTATACATTTCCAACAAAAACCGGTTAAGGAATTAAGCAGTAGTAAAAAGTATGGCTTTATTATTACAAACCCTCCCTATGGAGAGAGACTTGAGGAACAGAAAGACCTACCTGCGCTCTATAGTGAAATCGGAAAAACTTTCGGAGCCTTAGATTCCTGGTCATATTATATTATTTCGGCTTATGAGGATGCACAAAAATATATTGGCAAGAAGGCAGAAAAAAATCGTAAAATTTACAATGGTATGATAAAAACATATTTCTATCAGTACTTGGGGCCAAAACCGCCTAAGCAACAAAAGCCTAGAATTGAATCTTGATTTGTCGAACTGCTCCCTGACTAATACACAGGGAGCAGTTCATGCTTTATACACGTTTGGATAGCCATTGACTAATATCAGAATAGACCTCATCGTTATTTAACTCATTTAGTAATTCGTGTCTGGAATCAGGATATAACTTTGAGGTTACATTAGTAAAGCCAATTTTCTTATAGATACTTAAAAACTTCTTGATCTCTTTGCCATAATTCCCAACAGGATCATTTTCCCCGCTTATGATGAACATAGGTAATTCAAGCTTCGATAATTTCATGAGGCTTCTTTTAGTAGCATTTAAGGTAAGCTTTATGAGATCATAATAAAATGATGTTGTACAAGTATAACCGCAATAGGGATCATGCATATAAGCACCAACTATTGTGTGGCTTCTTGATAACCAATCATATGCAGTGCGCGAACATAATTTAGTGTATTTTTTACTTCCGAACATCAGATTACTTAAGTAGGGAGAGATATGTTTAGGCCCTTTAAACTTCTTAATAATGGAGGCAAGGATTAACCCAGACCAGATAACAAGCCTTGATGGATGTGTAGTACCTGACAATATCACTCCACAATATTTGTCATAGCTTTGAATGATATTTCGTGCAATTAATGAGCCCATACTATGCCCGAACAAGAAGAATTTGCTACAACGATTGTTCTGGTCGATATAATCACTTATATGGATTGCATCGTCAATAACAAGCTGAGAGCCTTTATTAGATGCAAAATAGCCCAGTTGATTTAACATTTTATCTGTACCATGACCGCGGTGATCATAGATATATACATCAAATTCCAAGTCTGATAAATAAAGTGCAAAGTTAGTATAACGATTTTGATGTTCTGCCATTCCATGCAGAATCAATATGCTTGCTTTCGGTCTTTTAGGGCTGCAAAAATGTGTAAGTCTAGTGATGTATCCGTCTTTTTGCTTGATTGGTATGTAGTTGATCACATTCATAATCAGTTTCCCTTCTCATGTGGGAGCATGCGAAATGTATAAGTTACTATTTTATTATATAGACATTATTGGAAGAATGCAATATTGAACCGCACTAATTAGCTACATTATTTAGCAAAATATTTAACAAAACGCTAAAAGATACTTAAATTAACATTGTGAATATGGTAAAAATAATATATAATTTCATTTATATTATATATTATTATGATATATAGTCGAAAATGACGTATTGAGGGGGAGGGCTTCTGTATGGATATGGGCTTGCTTAAGAGAACAGCGTTTCAAAGTGTTGCCTTAATGATAGCAGTTATTACATTATCCTTTGCCCTACACCAATATAATATAGTTATTATATCAGCAAGCGATGTACATAACGAAAATTCAAATTCAGTAATTATTAAGCAAGTAGAAGAGTTGAAGACTGAATTCTCCTACTTGGAAGAAGAATTAGCTTTACAAGAGGATTCACCAGTTGAAGAATATGTACCCTCGGAAGGACTACAGGGAGCTTTAGTAGGCAATATGAATCCTGCCACTGTAGAAGAATTAACTGGATTTACGGGATTGCTTCAGGAAATCGACACGAATATTGCAAATCAATTAGGAGAACGTTTTTTAATGATTAAGAAGCAATCAGGAGAAAACGTGCATGTAACGCTTGAAGACTTATATATGACAAAAAGTATAAGGGTAATTATGAGTGGGTTG
>DATESP010000293.1:0-4458 GCA_035270645.1 Mobilitalea sp.
AATTATGTGCTCAATTAGGTTATGTGCTGCAACAGCTTATTCACATTGAGTATAGCATAAGCCATTGCATTCCTTAAGCACATAACTATTGAACCTTTATAAAGTGTTCAGAAAGCTAAGAATATCAGATGAAGGCTTATATTTATAAGAGGCATCACCTGATGAACCGACTTTTTCCATTGCCTTACGCTTCATATCCATGTCAGCAACCATATATTTGTGTGTGGTTTCGATGCTGGAATGCCCAAGCCAAATGGCTATTGTAGATATATCTACGCCAGCGGCAAGAAGATTCATTGCAACCGAATGCCTGAATGTATGAGGGGTGACGTTTTTCTCAGTTAGTGTTCGGGCATCTTTTTCAGCTCCTTTTACGATAGCATTAATCCTGGAACGTACACCTGAGCGGGTGAGTTCATCGCCATTTTTATTAATGAACAGAACATCATCGCCATTTAAATGATTATTTCCGATATATTTTTGAATGTAAACAGATGTATTCTTCCACAATGGAACGATTCGTTCTTTTCTTCCTTTGCCATATATCTTTACAGATGTACGACTGGGTATGTCAGAATTCCTTATGTCGGAACATTTGATTGATAGTAATTCTGACACGCGTGCTCCAGAATTATACAGAAGCAAAAGCATCAGTTTATCCCTGGTTCCAATGAAAGTATTAGTATCGCAAGCTTTAATCATTACTTCAAATTCATCTTTGGTTATGAAATCCATAGTTGGTACCTTATATTTTTGCATGGGAACCATAAGTGCTCGTCTTGCTATTCCGCTATACTCCGGTTCCATTTCTGAGACGTATTGCATGAACGACCTTATAGCAGCGATTCTGTTGTTTATTGTAACTGATTTATTACCACGCTTTTCCTCAAGATATTTGCAGAATCCCTGTATGTACTCTAAATCCATGTGCTTGATATCAGCACTTATTGCAGAGATTCCATGCATATCTACCAGATATACAAAATAAATACGTAAGGTATCCCTGTACGAACTAACTGTTTCGTGGGATGCTCTACGCTGTTGCATTAATCTCTGCAAAAAGTAATTCTGCAGAAGTGTTTGGAGCGAAGGGGTGCTAGACTTCATCATAATCACCTCCAAACATATCTTCATATTTCGAGCAGCACAGCTCCATCATTCCGGGAGTAGCAGATAGATACCAATAAGTATCCTCAGGTTTTACATGTCCCAAATATGTAGATAGTACATGCAGATTTGAATTAACATCAATCCCTTCCTCAGTCCATCTGCGAATAGTATTACATGCCATTGTATGTCGGAAATCATATAGTCTGACATACGGATACCCAATAGGATGAGCATCAATGCAGGGACGGACTTTTTGAAATGCATAGGCCAGAGAGTTTACTTTTAATGGTTTACCTCCGGTTGTATAAAAGAAAGCGTCTATAGGCGATCTTGCTCCTAGCATTTGTTCAATCCATGATTTATATGCGGTCAGCTTCCGTATTACTGAGCAGTCAAGAGGAACAAATCGTTCTTTAGAAAATTTAGTTTTCCTTACATGCAGGATGCCACGTTCCAGTTTCACATCTGAAATAACAAGATTTATCGGTTCAGATGGTCTCAACCCGGCAGACCACAATAGCCCAATAACAGTTTCGATAGTTCGTGCTCTTATCCCATCAGGGGAATACAGCCTTTGGCATTGCTTCATGAGTTGAACTGTTTCAGCTTCAGTATAGATATAAGGCACCGGTCTATCATGTACATTTTTATATATAAGGCTATATATGGATTCTGCTTCATGGTCAAAAGCCGCTACGTACTTAGAAAATGGTCTTATTACCTCGACCTTTCTCCCCATGGTTTTATCTGACTGATTGCCGGAAGCTGTCCATTTCATCACGATATCCATTGTCAGCGGACCATCATAGTCGTTTTCAAGAGTATATTTTGCGAAACGCTTTAGTACTGTTTCTTCGTGTTTCAGTTTGAAGCCAAGACTGTGCTTATAATTAAGATATTCATTTAATTGCCGGAGAATTCTGTTTTCATTCATCAGAATCACCTCCAGGCCATGGAGAAGAGACCTTCCTTAGAGATTCAAAATCCACTTTGACATACTGAGTGACCGAATCCAGAGATTCATGCCCTAGAAGATCGGCTGTCATTTTCAAACTATTGCCGGTATTGTATATATGAGAAGCCGCTGTACGCCTAAGTGCATGTGTACCTTTCCACCATCCGTATATATTTTCTTTATTAAAAACTCTTCTGACAACGCTTCTAATATTTTCGCGTGACATTGCAACGTATTGCTCATTTATAGTCTTACGCTGAAAAAGATGATTGTCATCTGTATGTGGATGACAATTAATCACATAATCCTCCAGAACAAGCCCCAAATCCCTTGGAATCGGTAGCTCACGACTATGCTTGTTCTTGGTGTTTTCAAGATGAATTGTACCGTTATTCCATCGGATATCAGTCAGCTCTAATCCGGCTACTTCAGCACATCTGAGTCCTAGATCAAGCATCAAACGAATGATTATTGTATTACGTGTACCTTCAGGAGTGCTTGTATCATAGTGTAAACGCAGGCGTGCTTCTTCATCAGGAGTTAAGATGACAGGAATATGGGACTTATTCCAATCGGCAGGTGCTAGTGGTAGATTCAGAACAGATTGGTTTACCTGAATTCCGCTATACTCAAGGAACCTGAAAAAGTTTCTGAGAGAGGTTATATATCTACCTATACTCGATGGTTTTAGTTCTGAAAATACATCGCAGACATAATCTCTCAAATCCTCGGCTGCTATTTCTGACCAATCATCTGGAATACTTCCGATATGATCGAGAAATTCTGAAACATGATGACGTTCGGCTAATGCTGACATATCAGTCATGCTTTTAAATTCAGTTGAGTATCTATAAAACTCATCAAGAATTCCATCATTTACCGAGTGTTTAGTGTGTTGTCTGGTGTATTCCTTAATGGTCGTTCCTGATACCATCAAGAACAGCAAGTTTGAAGCAGGCTTAAAGTTATGATAGCCGCCAACAGAAAAGTGTTCCTTTCTCTTTTTTAGCACATAATTTATGTGCTCATATAGTTCTTGCGGTACCTGCGTATTCAAGGTGTCTGGCGCTTGCTCCAATGCCTTGGAATACGCATGGATAGTTTGTCGTGAATATCCTTTTTCTTTAAGATATTCAACATAGCTTTGAATTAGTTGTTGGTTCATAGTTTTCCTCCTTAAGTATTAGTTAGAAAACTATGATAGCATTATTATGCATCAACAGCACATAACCTAATTGAGCACATAATTACGGTTATGTTCTATAGAACATAATCGTAAAAATTGGCTTTTTTCAGATTCGCCAGAAGGAGCTAGTGCTAACGCCTTATGTCTAACCATTGTAGAAATGGCGAAAGCTTATCATCTAAATTTATATGAATATTTAAACCTCTTATTAAAAAATCGTCCAAACAAGGATATGTCAGATGAGGAATTATCGAAACTAGCACCATGGAACGTAGAAGTTCAAAATCTTTGTAAAATCAACTAGTCCAGGAACCATTATTGGTATACTGGATTTTTTATACCCCGAAATTAAACGCTTACGATGCATTGATTATTATCTTAAATACATTATCATCAATAAGTTCTCTATCTGCTATCTCACTGATTCTTATATATTCTTTTCCTGTTGATATAGTTTTTGCTGTTTGATATAGGGCATAGCCTTCCGTACTAATTTGTCTAAGATGTATCTGTGAAAAATCACATCCATTTTGGCAAAATGCATCCTCCGAAATATTCCATAATACTTCATCAGCGGTAAGAAGGAATATTACTGCAAGACAGCTTGGGAATCCATCCTCTATATCAATATCTTGTTTCTGAATTAGATGATGAAATCTTTCCTTGTGGTTATGATTTATAAATAGTTGGCCAGTAAATCTATTGTTAAGTATTTTCAACCTTTCTTTTAGAGCATAGTTTTTTATACTTCCAAAGCAATCTCTTATCAGGTCCGTATATCCAATTTCATCTACCTCTAGTTTTTCTTTAAAACAAAAGCAGTCATTAGGGTTCCCTCTGCTTTTAACCTTTTCTACACAACCATTACAAATCTTTATACCTCCTTCACAATTAAAATGATTATTAATGACTATTCCACTTCTTCTTTGAGGAAAATTAGGTACCAGCATCATCAGCTGCTCTATCCCTCCCAGTGATGTTCCATACATAAAATATCTTGACATTGTTCTCAATCCTTTCTTTCTATTGGTTTTTGAAATAAAAAAGAGACGAAGCCTATCGGTCATAAGTTGACCGAAGACTTCTCCTCTTTGGGTTTCTTTATTTAGTTTTGGATTATATAAAAAAATGCATTAAGATTTCAATCCTAATACATTTATTGTTTTCATTATTAAATTTTTATAAGCAATATTCAGATTATTTATTA